>MEZF01000111.1:52796-53442 GCA_001774245.1 Candidatus Bathyarchaeota archaeon RBG_13_52_12 | reverse complement strand
AGTTTTCCGGTGGGGTGGCTGAAAGTGAAGGTAAGGGGTCGCCCTTAAACCTTTTACATCTAAAGAGCGTGGTTGAGGGGATTATGATGGTCAATCTCTCGAAGAGGCAGGAGGAGGAAGCGAATCGCATCCACAGAGAAGCCGTCGTCGTCGACACCCATTGTGACACTTTGATGACGTTCATGCCGCAGCCCTACGGGCAGCCCCCAACTAGGAAGCTCGGCGAGCGGAGCGAGAAGGGCCACCTAGACCTCCCCAGGATGAGGGAGGGGGGCGTAGACTGTCAGACCTTCGCCATGTACACTGGGCGCCGAGAGGGGCAGCCCGACGCCCTGCTGACTGCTATGCAGATGACTGACGTATTCTACAGGGAGATGGAGGCGAACAAGGAGGACATTGTGCCGGTCGTCTCCACTGGTGAGATACTCGCGTCTAAGAATGCGGGAATTTGTAGCGGCCTTCTCGCCATCGAGGGAGCAGAGCCCCTGATGGGGGAACTTGGAGTACTCCGCAGCTTCTACAAGCTCGGCGTCAGGATGATCAGCTTCACCTGGAACTGGAGAACTTCATTCGCCGACGGCCTCTCCGCCTCAAGGGCAGAGAGCAAGCTTACCGACCTCGGCGTCAAGGCGATAGAGGAGATGGA
>MEZF01000111.1:49608-52730 GCA_001774245.1 Candidatus Bathyarchaeota archaeon RBG_13_52_12 | reverse complement strand
TAAGAAGGGCACATTCATAGCGAGCCACAGCAACAGCCGCGTTGTCTGCGACCACCGCCGGAACCTGACGGACGACATGCTCCGGGCCTTGGCTGACCATAATGGAGTAGCGGGGATGAACTTCGCCCCAGACTTCGTCGCGAAGGAGGGCGCAACCGTCGAGAAGCTCGTCGACCACATCGACTACATTGTGAAAAGAGTTGGGCCAGACCACGTGGGGCTGGGCTCCGACTTCGATGGTATCAGTACAACACCTGTGGGACTCGAGAACGTGTCGAAGGTACCTAACATCACCCGTGAGCTTGTTCACCGCAGATACGAGGAGGAAGACATAAAGAAGATCCTCGGGGGCAACCACCTCAGGGTCTTCGGGGAAGTCCTCAGGTAGCCTCCGATCCTCGTCTTCGAAGCCGAAGAGTACCTCGATTGGCTTCCCTAATTAAAGATGGTTCTCGCGCGCGCCGTAGTGGCTAAAACTCCTCCATGGTCACGGGCTTCTCTCTACTGTGAAAGAGGCGATCGAGTATCCCAACTTTATCGTCGGATGATACAGCAGCCAGCCTATATGTCCAGAGAGTATGGAAGTCTACTACACCCATGATCAAACTACTGAAGAACTCCACATTCATCATTACCTCGACGTCGTCACTGCCATGGTCGAGGATCTTAGCTTCTCCGTCTTTGAATTGAATGAGGGTCGAACATTGGTTAACAGGGAGAAAGCTATCCCTAATCGTTAGTTTAAGGTTTAAGGATTCGTTATTAAAGTTGTAACACTTTAGGGCCTCGAATAGACGCCTTACGTCGATTACCCTGTACATTACGCCTAGGGCTTGGCGGTTGGTCTCCCAGCAGGTGTAATACATACTCGTATCGCCGTCCCGTGGGTCCGTGGGTAGGAAGTGGAGATCATCGTCGTGGGTCTCGAAGACGATTCTGTCGACTTGGTCAAGTTGACTACCGAGAAAGGCGAGTATGGCTTGTAGAGCTTCTGGATTATTATAGACGAGGTAGTTAACAGTGATGTTCTGGAGTAGGGGGTTGTCACCTCTGACTTTATCGAATTTAATTGTGGCGAGGGCTTCTATCCTGTCGCCTCGTCGGTATCCGATTACCTTATTTCGTTGTATTAGGCGAGCGACAGCTGCCTCAGGTTTAAAGACCATCCCGTGTGTAGCTTGGGCATACCTGTTGTAGCACTCTGCGGTTTTCTCTGTGTCGGCTGTTGTAAGGTAGTCTACACCCGTTTTATCACCCTTGGGGAGGTCACCGGGTTTTACCTTATACTGGTTGAGTTTTCTGCCGTATCCGTAGCCCATCTGTCGGTAGAAGTCAGGGCGGAAGGGATAGAGCGAAGCCATAGGTGCACCCTTCGCGAGGTAATGGGAATGAAAGTGCTCCATCAACTCCTTCGCAACGTGCTCCTTCTTATGGAGAAGGTCGACGAAGACGTTGGCGATGCCGCCTGCCTTGACTGTGGCACCGTGGACGTTCAAGTCGAAGTCATGATACCTAGCTCCGCCAACCATTTTGCTGCCACGGAAGACCCCATAGTAATGAATGGGCCCAGGCTCTGCCTGGGCTTTCTTCATGTTCTCGATCCAAGTCTTTTGGGTCTCAGGTGGGGTGTTTTCCATCATTATAGGGTATGCGTCGAGGCTCTGGCGTACATAGTCTTCGAATTCGCCTCCCTCAATGAGACGGATGACACTCATGAGATTGAATAACCCCATTAACGGATAAGTTCATGTAAAGAAAAGCTACCGAGTTCAACTATGAGAAGAAATACGGCGCACGTGATAGGTCGTTTAAGAGTGGTAGTTTTTAGAATCTGAGAGTAGGTGTAAGTAAGTTAAAATGATATTTCACCTGTTAACAAGTTACATCGCTATACCCTTAAATGGAGCCACTAAATCCCCTAACCTCAGGTGTAACATATGCCGACGGCTGGGAAGGTCTTCGTCTCCATAGAGTATAAGAAGCTCGCCGACGTCGCCGCAGCATTTGAGGGCTATAAGGTAGAAGAAGAGTATGCTGAGGGTGACTTCAAGATCAACCTCCTCACCGAGGTGGCGAATGTTTCAATAACCGATAACATCCTCACCGGCCTCTACAGCTACGATCACATCATCTACAACTACCACAGAGGCAAGGTAGCACCATCTGCCGCCACTAAGGAGGTGCTATTCAGCATGAGTGAGTACCAGAACCGCATATACCTCGCTGTCGTCGATAAGAAAGCGATAGCCAACCGAGTCGCGAATAAGCTCAGCGAGATCGCTTATGGAGAAATGGGAGTCATCGTCGAGGCCCGAATCCTCCCCGAGACCCTCAAGAAGTTCCACGTCGCCAACAAGGAGGGCACCAAGGTCATCTTCTTCGAGAACATGAACATCCCAAACATAAACAAGCTCAGCCTCTACGGCCCCGACCTCGTCGACACAAAGCTCTTCAAGGAGTACGACAGCATAGGCGACCCCTGGTACGTCCTTGCAAAGAGTAAGAAGTACGGCTACACCGTTGGCCTCGTCCGGGATGGCTCAGTCACCATATTCAACACCGTCGACCAGGGCCAATACCTCCAATACGTCAGGGAGGAAATCATCCCCATGACACAGCCCCCTAGAACACGGAAGGAGGAAGAATGAGATGGCAGACAAGGAACTCGACTGCACCGGCCTCTTCTGCCCCGAACCCGTCTTCCGCACACGTATGGCCCTTGACGAACTCGACCCCGGTCAGACCCTCGAGGTCCACGCCGACGACCCCGCAGCCTACGAGGACCTACGCCGCCTAGCAGAACGCCTTGGCCACGAGGTCCTAAGTATAAAGAAGGATGGCGACGAGACCATCATAGTTATCAAGAAGAAAAAGGACTGAACGTCTTCAAACTGACGGGCTTGTAAAGAAAATTCGTTACGAGCAGTAGCACGCCATAGCCCACACGCATCTCACGCTGAAGGTTTTAATCTACCTGCTTCCCAATCAACACAGTAGGAGAATCCAGTTGAAGGCCTATATGGACAACGCCTCAGGCGCATCAGTCGATCCACGCGTCCTCCAAGAAATGCTACCCTATCTCACCGAGCACGTCGGAAACCCGAGCAGCTTCCACAGCGAGG
>MEZF01000111.1:42829-49567 GCA_001774245.1 Candidatus Bathyarchaeota archaeon RBG_13_52_12 | reverse complement strand
GTTGCGGCTCTCATCAACGCCGATCCCACAGAGATAATATTCACCGCCTCAGCCACTGAGGCAACAAACCTCGCCATCATAGGTGCTGCTAACCGCTACAAGAACAAGGGCAACCGAATCGTCTCCAGCGCCGTCGAACACATAAGCACCGTAAACATCTGCAAGGAACTCACACGAGGCGGATGGGAGTACCAGCAGGCCCCTGTCGACAGCCAGGGCGTTATCCTCCTCGACAAGCTCGAAGAACTCGTCACAGACAAGACAGCCATAGTCACCATCATGGCTGCCAACGGCGAAATAGGCACCATAGAACCAATCAAAGAAGCTGTCATCATAGCCCACAATAAGGGAGCATACTTCCACACCGACGCCACAGCAGCTCTCGGCAAGATGCCCCTCGACGTAAAAGCCCAAGACATTGACATGATGACCCTCAGCAGCAACGACATCAACGGTCCTAAGGGAGTCGGAGCTCTCTATGTCAAGAAGAATATCCGCCCTAGACCCGTCATCATCGGTGGCGGTCAAGAGCAGGGCCTTCGAAGTGGCACCGAGAACACGCCCGGAATAGTCGGCTTTGGTAAGGCCGCGGAACTCTGCAAGGCGGAGATGCCGGAGGAGATGAAGCGCCTCACCGAGCTGAGAGATCACCTCATCAAGGGCCTCACAACCATAATTACCGAGGCCTACCTGAATGGCCACAGGACCAAACGCCTCCCAAACAACGCCAACATCCGTTTCAGCTATATCGAAGGCGAAGCCCTAATACTCAGCCTCGATGACGTTGGCGTCCAGGCAAACACGGGCTCAGCTTGTGCTGCCAAGACCCTCGAACCAAGCGCCTGCCTTCTCGCTACCGGTCTCAAACCAGAGGATGCCCACGGTAGCCTCGTCTTCACCCTCGGCAAAGCCAATAATAAGGACCAGATCGATTATGTCATACAGCAACTACCGGGGATTGTCAAGCGCCTACGCGCAATGTCAAGCATAACCCCACAGGAGCTAAAGTGATATGTATAGCGACAAGGTCATGGACCACTTCAAGAACCCCCGCAACGTCGGAGAAATCGGTGACGCCGACGGGGTCGGGACCGTCGGCAACCCCGTCTGTGGCGACATGATGACCATGTACATAAAGGTCAAGGACGGCAAGATCGCCGATATCAAGTTCAAGACATACGGCTGTGGCGCCGCCATCGCCACAAGTAGCATGACCACCGAGCTCGCTATGGGAAAGACAGTTGAGGAGGCCGACAAGATCACCCGTCAGAGTGTCGCCAATGCCCTAGACGGCCTACCCCCCGTCAAGATGCATTGCAGCAACCTGGCCTCTGATGCCCTACACGAAGCAATAAAGGACTACAAAAAGAAGCAGGAGGAGAAGAAGAAGTGAAGGAGAAGATAGAAAAGTGCCCGATGTGCGGTTTCCCGAAGGAAGAAGACTGTGACCTGATGGTCGGTAAGGGAGGAGACAAGACCACCATCTGCTGCTGCGATAGACTCAAAGAAAAGTGTTAAAAAGCAGTAGCAGGCGAATACAATAGCACATCCGGAGACTCTTCTTGGACAGGTTAAAGCTCGCGTCTCGCCTCTCTGCTGCTTTAAACGCCCCTCTCATCACCGTAGTCACATTCATCCCGCTCATAGTCCTCTACGGACTCGATCAAGCGGCTCTCCTAATCGCCATAACGAGCATATTTGGTTGCGCCCTCCCACTAATCATGGTACTAGGGCTGCTGAAGCTCGACATCATTAAGGACTTCTACGCCTACGACAAGGAAACGCGATTCATCCCATTCCTCTGGACATCACTATTCTACCTCCTAGGAGTCATAAGCCTAATACTCGTTTCCTCACCGCCTGCAGTTACGGCACTCATGACCTGCTACTTCGTGAACGGCATCATCCTGATGCTGATAACTTTCAAGTGGAAGATCAGTATTCACGCCGGCGGGATCACGAGCCCCTTCACTGCCCTCGTCTATCTCCTCGGAGGAGTGATGCTCCCACTGCTCCTCGTGGTAATTCCAGTCGGCTGGGCAAGGGTCGAACTCAAGGCCCACACGAAGATGCAGGTGACAGCCGGAGCAATCCTGAGCGGTCTACTCACATGGGTCCAAATGAGCTTCTACTTACACAGCATATTCATCTAGTGGAAATAGTCTAGGCCCCGAGTATCTTCTCCGCGATACCCTGCCCAAAGGCGTGAGCCCTCTTCACCTCGTCGCCGTTCGGGTGGAAGACGAAGTCTATATCGCTCTCCACCATCTGTATCCCGGCAGCCTGCATCTCCGCCTCAACGATCTTCTTCGCCCCACCCGCCCAGCCGTAGCTCCCAAAGGCTGCGCCGATCTTGTTCATCGGCTTCAGCCCACGCATGTAGGCTAGGAACCCCCCGATGGTTGGGAAGATGTGGTTGTTGAGGGTGGGGGACCCTACGAGGATCGCCTTGGCGTCTAGGATGTCCGCAATTACGTCACTGTTCGGGCTCGCCCCAAGGTTGTGAACCTTGACCTCCACACCCTTCGAGGCTACTCCATCGGCAATCGCCCTAGCGAGCAGCTGCGTGCTCCCCCACATCGTGTCGTAGACGACGACCGCCTTCTTCTTAGTCTCTCCGGCGACCCAACCCTGGTAGGCCTTAAGGATCTTACCCGGATCCTTGCGCCAGATTATGCCGTGGCTGGGGGCGATCATCTCCAAGGGGACACCTTCCAGTGCCTTGAGGGCTCTTGAGACGCTCCTCCAGAGCGGCATTAGGATGTTCGCATAGTAGGTCGAGGCCTCCTGCATCAACTCCGCAGCGTCAACTTCGTCGTCGAATCGCCCACTAGATGCTAGGTGCTGCCCAAATGCGTCGTTACTGAAGAGCAGCTTCTCCTCAGGCATGTAGCTAACCATCGAGTCTGGCCAGTGTGCCATGGGTACAGGAACAAAGGATAGGCTCCTCTTCCCCAGTTTAAGCGAAGGCTTCTTTTCGATGGGGGTCGCCTTAATGTCTCCGCCATAATACTTCCAGAGGGTGTTCATGCACCTCTCCGTTGCAACCAACTCAGCGTTTGAGCAGGCCTCTAGGACCATGCGAATACTCCCTGAATGGTCTGGCTCCGCGTGGTTAGCGACGATGTAGTCAACCCTCTTCGGGTCAATGATCTCGCTTATCTTCGTGACTTGTTCCTCGGCGAAGGGCGCCTTGACGAAATCGATGAGCGCCACCTTCTCATCTACGACGAGGTAGGAGTTGTAGCTGCTCCCCCTGTGGGTGATATAGCCATGGAAGCTACGTACACTCCAGTCCACGGCGCCTACCCAGTGTATGCCTTCCCTAAGCTGCACCATAGAAATCAACCTTTGAGGTTTCGGAGGGAAGGAGCGAATAAAAGGGTTATGAGAGAGGCACCTCGACCTCAAGGAGGTCGCTCGCGATCAAAGTGTGAGGGAATACCCGTCTAGCCGCTTCGAGCAAAGGCTCAACATCCCCGTAACGTCCGCTTATGTGGGTCAAAATGAGTCGCTTGACCCCCGCCTTCGCAGCGACCTCAGCTGCCTGACTAACAGTCGAGTGACCATCCTCCGCAGCACGCTCAACAAGTTCGTCCCCAAAGGTCGCCTCGTGGATGAGGAGGTCGGCGCCAGCTGCCATCATGGTAATCTCATCGCTGGGCCTCGTGTCCCCAGTGTAGACGAGACGCCTGCCCAGCCGGGGCGGGTCTGTGACGTTGAGCGACCTCACCAACTTATCATCCACCTCAACATCTTCGCCGTCTTGAAGCCTCTTCCACAGCACTCCCTCAGGGACACTGAGAGCTCTCGCCTTCTCTGGGTGGAACCTCCCGGGCCGGGGCTTCTCCACCACCGCATAGGACCAGGCCTCCCCTCTATGATCCGCCCTGCATGCCTCGACGGTGAATCCCTTGGAATCGGATACCCTCCCCGATTCGGTTAACTCGTGTACGGTAACGGGGAATCCCGGGCCACCGAGGGTGTCCGAGACTCCTTGAATGAACGCGTGTGTCCCCGGGGGACCGTAAATGTCGAGAGGTTCCTCCCTCCTCTGCAGAGTCATAGATTGAAGGAGTCCGGGGACGCCGAGTAAGTGGTCACCGTGAAGGTGAGTGATGAAGATCTGCTTAACCCTGCTGAAACCTATGTGGGCGGCGATCATCTGCCTTTGGGTCCCCTCGCCGCAGTCTAATAGAATAACACTGCGTCCCATCTTGACAGCGACTGAGGAGGAGCCTCTCTCGGGTGTAGGCATGCTACCACTAGTCCCGAGGAAAACCACCTTCACGCGAGTCAGCCCCAGCAGCTCAGGATCGGGCGCTCCGCTTTAAAACATCTCAGTGGCTGGGCTGAGCCTCGAGCCAGCGGATCGCCTCGATGGCAGCAGCGCAACCGCTCCCGCAGCTAGTTACGACTTGACGATAGTTCCTGTCGATGAGGTCTCCCGCCACGAAGACACCGGGCTTGGATGTCTTAACACCTTCGGTCTTGGGATAGCCGGAGTCATTCATCTCGATTTCCCCCCGGAGCAGTCCTGTATTTGGGTTCCAGCCTATAGCTAGAAGAACACCGTCTGTGTCTACGACCTTCAACTCCCCAGTTTTTAGGTCCCTAAGCCGAACACCCTGTACCCGCTTCTCGCCTAATATCTCCTCAACCACGGTGCTGTAGAGGAATTTAATCCTGGGTTCAATCAGTGCCCTGTCTGTGAGGCATCTGCAGGCGCGTAGCTCCTCTCTCCTATGTACTATGGTGACCTCTGAGGCGAATTTGGCGAGGTCTAAAGCCTCCTGCAGTGCAGAGTCGCCCCCACCCACTACGACTACCTTCCGGTCCTCATACAACAGGGCGTCGCATGTAGCGCAAACGAATACACCACGCCCCATAAGGCGATCCTCACCTTGTACACCGAGGCCTCTGTGGGTCATCCCAGTCGCCACAATTAGGGAAGATGTATCAAACACACGATCTCCCACCCAGGCCTTGTATGGGTTCGACGCTAGATCCACGCTTGTAGCCTCAGCCTCAATGAACTCCGCGCCAAACTTCTCGGCGTGGGCTTTGAACCGGTCAGAGAGCTCTGGGCCAGTCAAGCCCTCAGGGAAGCCGGGGTAATTGTCGATCTGATAGGTTAATGCGATCTGCCCCCCAACCATAGGGCCAGTAATGACGAGCGACTTTAATTTACCTCGAGCGGCGTAGAGCGCCGCGGTAAGTCCAGCGGGACCGGCGCCCAGAATTATGACATCGTACATAAAGCCAACACTCAGGAACAGTTCTTAAGGAGATTCTCGATTGTACCCATAAGGTTCTCGGTTGTCTCCAACCCCACTATCTCCCCTACCTCAACGCCCCTGCAGTAGACCTTGAAGGTTGGGGTTCCCACGACTCCCTTATCAATGGCGAGTCTGCGATTCTCCCTACTATCCATCACGTTTAGGCGAACCAGCTTCGCCCTTTCTCCAAGTTTAGTAGGGAGCCCCATGACTGTGGACTCGATCTTCTTGCAGAGGGGACATGACTGGTGCCAGAACTCGACGACCACTGGCGTATTTGATGAATCAACCTCCCGGTCCCAGTCAGCATATCGGAGATCTAAAATCGACAAGTGGGTTCACTTTATGAGGATCGGTAGAAGCCGAATTTAACCCGTTCCCCGGCTAAACCTCGGCGAAATTGAGGGCCCCGTCCGTTATCGATAGCTCGTACAGCATATTCGGGTAGGGCTTGAGTCTGAAGCTTTCCAACTCTTCTCCTGTCAGAATAAGGGTGAGCTTCATCTGCTCGTAGTCCTTCCCCATGCCGGGCATAACACTTTGGAAGCTCTTTGTGACCTGCACTACCATCTGCCCTATCTCCTCGGGGACGTCAGGGTTAGTCATCATCATCACCGGGGGGCGTTGTCTTACCTCTACGAAGTCTATCTGGAAGCACTCCCGTCCCTCCATGTCCTTCACCGACTTGACGGACTGGACCTTGATCCTGAGTTTAGAGCTGATCATGGTCTTCGCCTCATGAAGACAAGATGAGTAGTATAAAGGAGTTGGGAAAATTAGATTATTTCTTTCAGTTTATCTGCGATGAGACCTGCAACTGTCACCTTGCTGAAAGGAGTCTCGATTGTGTCTGTGGAGAGGATTGGGTCTGCTCCGGCTTTCCTGATCTTCTCCTCTGCGCCGGGCATGTAGAGTACATGGGTACAGGACGCCGCTACTCTCTCCGCGCCTTGGTCTATGAGAGCCTCAACCGCCTTAGCCATAGTCCCACCGGTACTAATCATGTCATCGAAGACAACTGCCCGGTGACCGGCGATGTCTAGATCCTTGATCCCCATCTTGATCTCGCCCGTCTTCTTGTCGCGTGTCTTCTCGAAGAAATTGTAGCCGCCTCCAAGGATCTTCGCAGCTGCCTCCACGATGTAGATAGCACCCTTATCCGGGGAAAGGCTGTATGCCTTGTCGAAGCCCTCCTTCTTAAGATACTCCGCTAGCAGGGGGACAGCTGAGAGGTTGTGCACCCTGACAGAGTGCTTCGCATCTATGGCTCGAATCGAGGCTTCGTTGTGTATGTTGACGACTACGAGGTCAGTGACTCCGGAGGCCTCGAGGAGGCTTAAAATGACGTCAAGGCTCAGTGCTTCCATATCGAGGAACCTTTTATCCTGTCGAGCATATGCGAGGTAAGGGACAACAGCGGCTATACTTTTCGCCCCGAAGTCCTTCGCAGTCTTTGCTA
>MEZF01000111.1:33620-42753 GCA_001774245.1 Candidatus Bathyarchaeota archaeon RBG_13_52_12 | reverse complement strand
GGGCTTAGTCAACCTAATATAACTCTCCCCATCGGGGAAGATGCGATGCTCAACTGGATTTGGCTCCAAGCCAAGCGTCTCGGAGATCCTCCAACCGAGTCCGAGTGAAGAGGGGCCGGGGATGATGATCATACGGGGGGAGGATTGTCATAACCAGTAGATAAGGAGCCCTGTTAAATCATCATCGCGAAGAGTACGAGAAGACCTGCAGTGATGGCGGCAGCAGCCCAGACTCTCTTATCCCACTTGTATATCTTCATCCCGTCAAAGACGCCGAATGGGATGAGGTTGAAGAGAGCGAGGAAGGCATTTATCTCGATGCCGTAGATGGAGAGAACCCCCAAGACGCTTTCTGGTAACACGAGCGCGTGCGCGAACAGATAAATCAGGGCCTGAGCTATGTTAGTCGCTGGTCCCGCTATCGATATCTTCCCGTAATCGTTCCAGTTCAAGAGGCCAGCTATCATTACTGCTCCCGGGGCAACAATCATCAGAGGTAACACGGAGGTCTGCATTAGGATAAATGATAGGAAGGTAGCTAACAACCCTGTCGTGCTTAGCCGGAACTCAGCCCACATTCCGAGCCGCTGTGCCGCGAACTTGTGAGCTAGCTCGTGCAGGATGAATGCGAGCGCCAGAATCGTTACAATCCCTATTACGAATAGGGGTTGGATATAGAAGTAACTCCATACTTTGATGAATGGGAGTGTCACGATGACGAGGAGTCCTATGGCGAGGTCCCTCAGCTCTTTCCTGCTGAACCAGAAAGGGCGGATAATTCTGCTCGTCGAGTAATTACCATAAAACCCGCCCGATGAAGAATATTCCCCTACCTGTACAGTGCTCGGCCTAGTCTGGTCATACTTGCCCTTACAATCGTGGAGCTCGGGTAGCCTGTGCTGCTCGCAGAAGTAGCCCCCACAGTAGTTGCACTTGAAAGGCATGTACGTCTCGACGCCGCACTTGTCGCACTTGACCATGGGATCCTCTTCGAATTAGGCGGGTTACCTCACTTTAAGACTTTACTGAGCAGAAAAACGAGCAAGAAAGGGGCTAAGCGACAGCACGATTTATCGCAGCGACGATCTTCTCCTTGCTCGGGAGGAGTTCCTTTTCGAGCTTCGGGCTGAAGGGAAGTGGAACATTTGGCGTCGCGACGCGGATCGGTGGGGCTTCTAGGCTCTTCAGCGCCTTCTCCGCGACCAAGGCGACGACCTCGCCGCTGAAGCCGTAGTGGAGGTAGTCCTCGTCGACGACGACTAGGTGGCCGGTTTTTTTTACTGAGTTGACTATCGCCTCCTCATCGAGGGGAACTAGTGTCCGCGGGTCGATAACCTCGACGCTTACCCTCCCTCTTAGCTCATCGGCGGCCTTCATCGCCTCTTGCACCATGAGGCTTGTGGCGATGACGGTTATATCCTTGCCCTCCCTGACAAGATTGGCTACGCCTAAGGGGACCTCAAAGGTTTCCTCCGGTACCTGCCCCTTGACTGGGTAGAGGAGTCTATGCTCCATGAAGATCTTCGGGTTAGGGTCGCGTATGCTGCTGATTAGTAGTCCCTTGGCATCGTAGGGGTTACTGGGAACAACCACCTTTAAACCCGGCATGTGGGCGAATAAGCCGTGGAGACTCTCGCTGTGGGTCGCACCACTACTCGTGCCTGCGCCTGTTAGAACGCGCAGAGTCATGGGAACGCTAATTACTCCTCCGCTCATGTACGCGCTCTTAGCGAACTGGTTGAGTATCTGGTCCATGGCGACCAGACCAAAGTCGACGAGCATGAGCTCCACGACGGGGCGGTAGCCAGCTATTGCTGCTCCGACGCCTGCGCCTATGAAAGCGGTCTCGGTTATTGGTGCGTCACGTACCCGCTCTCGCCCGAATCTCTCCTTGAGCCCTCTAGTCGCTTCCCTCCACGGGCTGGAAACGTTCTCACCGAAGACGATGACCTTGGGGTCCCGCTCCATCTCCGAAATATGAGCCTCGTTAAGGGCTTGACCGAAGCTAATCTCGCGCAGGGGCATCTTAATCAGCCTCCTTGAAGACACACGAGTAAGCCTGCTCAGACGCTGGCTCTGGGCTCCTGAGGCCAAAGTCGATGGCTATCTGGATCTTGGCGGCCTCATCGGCCTTGATCTGTTCGTCGAGCTTCTGAGGGATCATCTGTTTAAGCAAGTCTATGGGATCCCACTGCCTCTCCTTCTCATTCGCCTCGAGACGCCCCTCTAGGTTGCCCTCGAGCTGGTGAACCTTAAACTCGAGTAATGTGGGACCCTTCCCTATACGTGCACGCCTGATGGCCTTACCCGCGGCCTTATAGACATCAGCAGCATCCCAGCCAGTGTGAGTTGAACCGGGCATACCGTAGTTCTTCGCCCGGAGGCTGATATTATCGATGCTAAGCTGAGGATAGTCGATCTCGTGACCGAGCATCCTCTGGACTTCTGGGCTGCTGTTCTCGCAGACGAAAACTATTGGTAATTGCCAGCATGCAGCAAGGTTGAGGGTCTCCTGTACCCCGCCCTGGTTACTACCGCCTTCACCGAAGTAGGAGACTGCGATGTTTCTCTCTCCTTTGAGTTGATTGGCTAGAGCGTAGCCCGCAGTCATGGGGACGCTTCCACCGACAATACCGTTTGCGCCTAGTGCTCCGACGGAGGGGTCGAATGTGTGGTAGGGGCCAGCCTTGCCATGATTGAAGCCTGATTCCTTCCCCATGAGCTCCGCCATCAGTTTGTTGAGATCGCAGCCTTTTGCTATGAGGTGGCCGAGGGGCCTGTGAGTGCTGCCGATCTGGTCGCCCTTCCGGAGGTGGATGGAGACACCCGTGGCGACTGCCTCCTGCCCGGTGTAAAGGCCGAAGCGTGCTGGTATCTTCCCTTCCTTCGTTAGTCTCCTCACCGCGTTCTCGAAGGTCCTTATTCTGACCATTATACGGTATATTTCAGCTGTCTTAGCTTCGTTCAAGCTCAAGGTTCGCACCGTGAAGGTGTGTAATCTATGGAATTTAGGATTAACTACTCCTCTCATCCAAGGGCTTCTTAGGGTAGATAGCCTTAACACGCCCGACTTTACCATCTGTTAGGCGGACTTTGATTCCGTGTGGATGAGAGTGGCTTCCAGTTAGAATCTCTTTAACGACTCCCCTGGTTAGTTTCCCTGTAGCCTGGTCCTTTTTGAGAACTATATCGACTGTGTCCCCAGGGTGTATCTCACCTCTCACTGTGCCAGTCATCTGTATACCGATGGAGATAGTTATCCCGGCTTAAATGGAATACGGAGGGATACAACCGAGCCAGGTCGCACACGTGTGCATCCTGTACTGTATAAGATTATGAGAGTTTAACCCTAAACCATCTGCTGGCCTAGGATGAAGGCCTTTAGGTTCGCATCGACAGCTCGCTCGGGGACGACACGTCTAACCGATTCCTTCAAGGGCTCTGACTGAATTGGAAAGCCGCTTAGAGCGCTTGCGGCCCCGAGGAGTACAACGTTCTCTGTCCGGGGGTTACCCGCCTCTGCCGCTACCTTCTCGGCGTCTATGTCGATAACCCTACCAGCGACTTTCCCCAGCTGCTCCTTCACCTGCTCCAAGGTTACATATGTGAGCTTCTCTTGCCTGTTCTTGACTATTGGCGCGGTTTCAAGTGGCGGGTGCATCATCCTGCTGTTCATTACAACTGTGCCCCCCTGCTTCAGGTACTCGACGTAGCGTAGGGCTTCCGTGGCATCCATGGCGATGATGAGGTCCGCTGTGCCGTATGCGATGAGTGGGGAGTATGCGTCTCCGATGCGAACGTGGGCACTGATAGATCCGCTCCGCTGGGCGAGGCCGTGCTGGGCACCGACGACGACCTTGATACTACTCCGGGTGCAGGCGTCCCCCATCACCTGGCTGAGTAGCATCAGTCCCTGCCCGCCGACGCCAGCGAGAAGAATATTATACTGCGTCAATTCTAGGCACCTCCCGTGGAACTAATGGCTGAAACCGGGCAAAGCTTTGCGCAGACCATGCAGCCGTTGCAGATGTCTGTTTGAATAGCGGTCTGCCTAGTCTCCATGTCAAGCTGTATAGCGGGACAGTAGAAATCCCGTACGCAGGCGTAGATGCTCTTACACGTCTCCTTACCCACCTTATTAGGGATGATAGTAATCTTCGCTGCGCGCTTCTTCCGGTCGTTCCAGAGGGCGCAGGGACCCACGCTTATGACTACATTGACGCCCTCCTGAGAAATAGCCTTCTTCATCGTCTCCACATTTGGCTTCGGGTCGAAAGCGTCTATTTTCGTGACGTTCTTCACACCGATTCCCTTTACGACGGCTTCGATGTCGATCTCAGTCACTTTATTGGGGCCGAAGTCACTGCCGGGGTTCGGTTGCTGCCCCGTCATTGCTGTTACGCTGTTGTCGAGGATGAAGAGCGTGTAGTTATGCCCGTTGTGGACGGCGTTTACGAGGGCGGGGAGACCAGCGTGAAATAAAGTCGAGTCCCCTATGAGTGCAATGACCCTGTCGTTTACAACATGCTGCATTCCACTGCTGATTCCCTGCCCAGCGCCCATACAGATCATCATATCTGTGAGATTATATGGTTCGAGTTGAAGCATCGAATAACAGCCAATGTCGTTATTCAGCACATAATCAGTACCTTTTATAGCCTGCTGGAGAGCCCAGAGAGTCCCCCTATGAGGGCATCCAGCACAGAATACTGGAAGTCTTTTCGGGATCACACTCTTCAGCTCCACAGCCTTTGCCAGTACAGCCTCGTAGTCTATTGGTGAATTTACGCCGTAAACACTGCTGAGCGCCTTAGAGACGACGGCGACATTATACTCGCCAACGTAGCCGAGGTGTCCCGACTCCTTCCCGAGGATCTTTAAGCCACAGTCGGCGTCTTTCGCTATCGCCTTGATGCTTTGCTCAAGGTATGGCAGGAGCTCTTCGACAATAAGGACCGTGTCTAGCTTAGTTATGAAGTCTACAATCAGCTTCTTCGGCAGTGGGTGGGTCGTCCCGAGTTTGAGAATGTGGGGCTTGACGCTCAAAGCATCCGCTGCATCCATTGTATGGAGATAGGAGACGCCGCTTGTGATTACGCCTATGCGCCCTTCACCATTCACTATCTTGTTGAAGGGACTGGAATCGAACTCCGCCTCGATCTTCATCAGCTTTTCCAGTGCCTCTCCCTTGAGTCGTCTCGCGGTTTCGCTGAGGGTGAAGTAGGGACGCTTCACGTCCCTCCAGTTCCTCTTCTGGAAGGGGGTACGCTTAACCTCGCCGACCTCGACGGGGGCGTACTGATGGTTGACTCTGGTTGTGGTCCGAATAACCGTTAGTATCTTGTGCCTTTCGGAGAGGTCAAAGGCGTATCTAGCCATTTCGTAGGCCTCCTGCGGTGTGGAGGGTTCAAGCATGGGGACGTGACCTGTGGGAGCGAAGAATCTGCCATCCTGCTCGCTCTGGCTGCTATGTGCGTGCGGGTCGTCCGCGACTAGCAATACGCAGCCCCCGTTTACTCCAGTGTAGCCAAGGGTGTAGAAAGTATCACTCGCTACGTTGAGCCCTACACTCTTCATGCTCGTGAAGCTCCTCACCCCCGCCATCGAAGCCCCTGCCACGGTCTCCAGTGCTACTTTCTCGTTGGAGGAGATCTCCATCTTGAGATCGGGGTAGTCAGCGGAGAGTAGGTAGAGAGTGTCTAGGATCTCGCTAGTTGGCGAGCCGGGGTAGAACGCTGTCACCTTGGCGTCGGATTCGAGTACAGCCCTCGCGACAGCTTCGTTGCAGAGCATGAAAGCCTTCTTAGGCTTTGGGTCTGTTAAATCCTGATAGGACATAATTGTTTGTTAGGAAGTGCATTGTAAAAACCTTCGTGGTTGTTCAGCTATAAAATTGCTTATTGATTGTGGCGGGCCCGGAGGGATTCGAACCCACGATCTCCGGCTTAGAAGGCCTGCGCGCCGGCGTCGGGTTGCGGCGACCGGCTAGGCGCCTTATCCTGGCTTGGCCACGGGCCCCCACCGTCTCTTGGAGCGCCCCCTCTTTTTAAGAATTGATACTTCTAGGCGCTGAGCAGACCAAAATTCTCAATATCGGATCGAATAGTGGCCAATACTGAGCCTAAAAAGGTGTCTACCATTGGTTGTGGTGGACTCGGTCTTCCCTGTAGCGGTTACCTGGAGGCTTCTCCTCCAAAGGATGCCCCACTGATATGATGCAGAGAGGAGTTATCTTTTCAGGGATCTTGAGGAGTGTCTTCAACCCCTTAACGAGACCTTCATTGGGGTATACACCGAGCCAGACAGCTCCCAAGCCGATGGCTTTGGCGGCGAGTAGTATGTTCTGCGTTGCTGCTGAGCAGTCCTGTACCCAGAAACCGGATCCACCTTCAATTTCTAGATCACCGCAGACGACTATGGCGAGCGGTGCCTGCTCTAGCATTTTGGAATAGTTGTGGAACTTAGGAATCTCAGAGAGGGTCGCCCTGTCCTTGATAACTATGAAGTGCCAGGGTTGTTTATTGTGGCCGCTCGGAGCCGCCATAGCGGCCTCGAGGAGACGCTTCAGCTGCTCGTCCGAGACTGACTGCTCGCTGTATTTTCTTATGCTACGCCTTCCAAGTATGACTTCCATAGCTTCCAAGTACATCACCAGATCATTTGGGGGATCATGGGTTTTTAGGCTAATCGCCTTTAATTGCTGGCTAGTGGATTACCTCAGCTATGGAGGTATTGGTCGATAGAGGGCTACTCGAGGAGATGCTGGCGTTCGCCAAGGAGAGACACCCAAAAGAGGCTGTGATGCTCCTTAGGGGTTCGGTGGATAGGGAGGCAATAACTATAAAGGATTACCTCTTTCCACCCTTCGCCACAACCAACAGTATATCTGCCAGTTATCCCATCCACATGCTCCCTATTGACTTCTCAATCGTTGGCTCGGCCCACAGCCACCCGTCAGGCTCACTGGAGCAATCGACCCAAGATATTCATAACATCTACGGGAGGATCAGCCTATTGATGGCCTACCCATACGGGTTGGGAGATGTGGTAGCCTATAACAAGCAAGCTGAGAGACTCGTAATACGGGTCACAGGTTAACCGCCGGTGACAATCGGGAATAAGGTAACCTTGTCATCGGGATTAAGCCTCGAGGAGGGCCAGCGGAGCTCGCCATTCACTAACACTATGATCACTCGGCGATCATAGGCATAGAGGAAATCGGTACCTAACCCTTCTATGAACTCGCGTAGGGTTGAGGGCTTCCTGACTTTTATTGTCTGAGGGCTAGGATACATTCGTAAACGGTTTTGGGTTCGCCTCGCTTAATCTTTTCTGAGCCTACCCAGTTCTCTCCGCTTCTCCAGGAGCCTTTTGAACCACACGTCTACGTTTTCCCTAGTGACATGGTCTTTGTGATGCCGGAAGCCTCCTTGGAAGCCGTGGGGGATGTGAAGGAGCTCGTGAACTAGGACCCTGTCCTGGCCCTCTTTGCCGAGGGGGTCGAATTGCTCCGAGATGACCTCGATGATGTATGTAGCATCGATTTTCATGGCAAGTTGCCAGATTCTACCTAGTCCATGGATACGGGCTATGGTCCTTCTCGATTGGCTTCCCCTGCTCCTTACGCAGTAGACGTTTCCTGCCCTAACGTGGTCGAACATTAGGAGGTCAATTATTTCGTCAACCCTATTCTTGATATCATCAGCGGGAAAGTATTCGATCAAGACTCGACCGTTTTCTGCTTGGTCTCACCGGTATTCAACGTTTCCGGGAGTTTCCTTATGCCCTGAATGAGGGGTGGAGCGATGACTGCGAAAATTATGGTGTTTGTAAAGGTATGAATGATTGGCGGCCATGGGTAATAGAGTGGAATAAATGTAAGGTAGATCGCCTGGATGGGATCGGAGAAGGCGGGATAGGCGAGGGCGAAGCCGAGGCTTGAAACTATGTCATATGTCAGTGTAAGGGCGAAACCAATGACCGCGAGACTGAGGCTGAATCTCCCCCAGCCAGCTGGTTTAAGGATCTTAGACGATAGGGCTCCGGCTAGACCGAAGAGAGCGCCGAGTGCCGCCATGACTAGGAGAAGTATCGGGGAGATAGTGTATAGCCATGCGGCCGGGTGGGCAAACGGGTATGGAACGAGCATGTAGATACTAAGACTGATGATGCCTACACTGACGCCGACGAGGGAGCCGAAGCAGAACCCGGATATGAAGATAAGCACCGTCATGAACTCAAAGACGCCGGGGAGGCTAGATATGGCGAGACCCCTACTATAAGCTGTAACGATGGCGAGGGCTGACATCACGGCAATTAACGCTACCTGCTTCGCATTCATGGTAGCTGGATTATCCATCCAGCAATTTATATGTTACCCAAAACTTAAGCAGTGAAACCCACTTGGTTGATCTGAGATGAGCTTCAAGCCCCTTCTGAGGCGTGTCTCAGAAAAGGTCTCCCCCGGAAGGTCCCCTTCCTATAGCGAGGCACAGGTTCTAAGAGCTCTTGAACTAACCTCTGGCAACGGAATCGGGAGAGCTTCCCTTGGCGCTAGACTCGGAATCGGAGAGGGGGTTGTGAGGACTCTGACAAGACGCCTGATTACAGAAGGGCTGGTGGAAATATCAAATCGAGGTATAACAATTTCTAAGAAGGGGCAGAGACTCCTAACCGAGATCCACTCACTAATACCGAACGGAGCTGAGGTCCCCACAACAAACGATGTCTTGGGGGAACATAGCTACGCCGTCCTCGTTAAAGGGGTAGCGATGAAGGTGAGATTTGGGGTTGAGCAGAGGGATGCTGCACTGCTTGCCGGGGCGAAAGGAGCAACCACGATTGTGTTTAATGGGAGAAGTGCGGTTATGCCTGGGATGGATAGAGAACCGTCGCCGTCGCTTCTCACCTTTCTTATCGAGCTGATGAGACCCGAGGAGGGGGATGCCGTCGTCTTGGGGACAGGAGACACTTTAATGGAGGCGCAAGTGGGTGCATACTCCGCCGCCCTCACCCTTGTTTAGTCCTCTACCTTGTCCGACTCTTTGATCTGTGTTAGAAAGAGGATGCCGAGAAGGACTAAGCTTGCCGAGAGGACCATCCAGGGGAGCATGGAATTCAACCTATAGACGTA
>MEZF01000111.1:21893-33602 GCA_001774245.1 Candidatus Bathyarchaeota archaeon RBG_13_52_12 | reverse complement strand
CGCCGTTATGCTCAGCATCGCTATCACGCCAGTGCCCCATGCACCACCCATAAGCCAGACACCACCTCCACCGAGGGCAGCTATCATTCTACCTCTCTTCTCCCTGGGTACCATATCGGTGAACATGGCCTGGAAGCTAGGGTTTAGGAAGGTATTTGGCAGCGTCATCAACGCCCCGAGGGTGGCTACCTGCCAGAAGCTTGTAGCGTAGAGGAAAAGATAGACGGGTATAGCGCCAAATATAAGTGCAAATCCGGCAACGAATCTCTTACTGTGTCTGTCGACGAAACCTCCCGCTGGGAGGCTGAGCAGAACGTTGATCACTCCATTGACGAGGAGGATCACCCCCCAGTCCGCCGTGGAGAGACCAATTGTCTCTTTTGCTCGTATGATCCAGAAGGGTGAAACAAGACTCACGGCAAAAGTGCAACCCGATACCAGGAGGCTGAGGATGATCAGCCTCCTCGGTGCTTCCCTAACCATCGTCACGATGTCATGGTATGATCGAAGTAGCAATCCCGGTATGGAGCCCAAAGTAATTTTAACACTCTCCCTCGGCCGTAGAGTCTCATTTAAGAACTTTAGGCGCAGGGTCGCGACAAGTAGTGCGACGAAGAATCCAAGGAGGTAAAGTCCCTTCACCGCTGGTTTAATACCGAGGGTATCGATGAGCCACCCCCCGATGATCGGTGAGGCGATGCCAAAGGCGCTTGGGATAGCCATGGTCGCCGCGAAACCGATGCCCCTTCGGTTAGGGGGGAGGGAGTCGGCCATGAGAGCTTGCATGGCAGGGATGTAGAATGTGATGAGGCTTTGGGCGAACATACCGACAGCCACCCAAACCCAGGTATCGGTGAAAACGAAGATCAGGAACGTGAAGCTGTAAACATAGGTCATGTAGGCCATCAACTTGATTCGGCCCTGGTAGTCGGCGATGTATCCGCCAAGGGGGTAAAGGAGTAAAGAGGCGAGGTTCCCGATGGCCATGACCTGCCCTACTGTCTCGTACTCTCCGCCCAGCGCCATGATGTAGAGGGCAAGGAACGGCCAGATGATGTCGATAGAGACGCGCCAGAGGATGCTGCAGATTGTGAGAGTGAGGACATTTCCCTTCATGAAACTTAGAGAACCTGCCAAGCTCCCCACCCGCCTGCTTCTCTGCTAGTTACACCGCACTCCTTTAAACGTGGTGGATTGGTGGGGTTAACCTCAAATTGTGTCGAGCTTCACAATACTCATGCTCCACTTCGCCTATGGCTCGAACCTATCCGCCAAGTTTCTCCGGCAACTCTGCCCCACAGCGGTCTTCCAAATGAAAGCGGAGTTACCCAACTTTAGGATAACTTTCCCATTCTACAGCCAGAAGAGGCAGGGTGGCATATGCAGCATCATCCCTGCGCCAGGGGAGATCGTTCGAGGGGTTTTATACGAAGTAAACCAAAGGGAGATGGAGGAGAAGGACGTCGCAGAGAGCGTGCCCCAGGGGCTATATGTAAGGGAAACGTATCTCGTCCTCGGTGAAGACAAGAGGTGGCACAGCGCAGATCTCTATCGCTGCGTCAAGCCAACTGGTCCCTACACCCCATCGAGGAGCTATGTAGAACTCATGCTCGAAGGAGCGGAGGAGCACCAACTCGACCCCAGCTACGTTAAGGAGCTCCGCTGGCTCATCGCTTCCCTAAACTAGTGCTCTATCCAGCGCGCGCCTCTGATACCTACTGATATGAATGTGACAGATATCCTTCAGGGACATGGATTTTTACCACATACACCAGTAATCAGTTAAGTGGGAGTATGGGTATGGCTGATGGCTTCTTAATCGTAGTAGCGCTTGGAGACAGCCTCACCGCTGGGTATAGGACCCTTGATCCCTATGCTATCGATCCGAGGGTGCCCTACCCCGCTCAACTTCAGACACTTATCAGGGGCAGACTCAAAGGACAGACGCAGGCATTCGTCATCAACGCTGGCGTAAACGGCGATAATACGGATGGGATGCTTTGGAGGTTTAGACAAACGGTAGCCACTGAAAAACCAGAAATCGTAGTTATATGGGGAGGGATAAACGACCTCGGCGCCGCTAAAGGCCCGGAACAAGTCATGGAGAACCTTACAAATCTCTACGCTCTATGCAGAGAGATCGGAGCGACGCCTTTGGCCTGTACCCTCACACCCACCAGACTCACAAGTTCGAATATTAGGCGTCTAAACGAATTGATCAGGGCACACGCCTCGGAGAAGGATGTGGTCCTCATCGACCTCTTCTATGGACTTGTAAACATGGAGGGTAACCTCAGGCAGGAGTATTCAGACGACGGTGTCCACCTCACCCAAGCGGGCTACGGGAAGGTCGCCGAGATCGTCCTTGGCTCCCTCGTTCCGCTCATCGAGAGATGGAGCTCTGACCAGTAGCATTTATAATATAGAGCCTTACTAATCTGCTGAGGTTTCAGAATTGACGAAGAAGAGGAGCAGCGGAGGTCGCAGTAAGGGTAGCAAGGGGAGCTCCGGGACAGTGCAGTGCAGCATCTGTGGGGCTCAAGTGCCCCGCGACAAGGTGAAGAGGCAAACTCGTTATACGAGCCTCGTCGACTCCCGGCTCCTTAAAGAGCTCCAAACACAGGGCTCCACCATTCAGCGCACAAAAGTGACGAAGTATTACTGCATCAGCTGTGCTGTGCATCGTGGTGTCGTCAAGGTGCGTGGTAAGGATGAGCGCAAATTCGTACCGAGGCGCCGCAGAGCGAGATCAAACGCCTAACTTTTATTCAATTTAACCGTTAAGTGAGTCTCTTCTACTTTCTAGAATTCTTGCGAAAGTATAGCATCCTCTGTATTACGGTTACGTGGGAGAGCACAGCGAGTAAGATGACTCCGTAGTTGAGTGTATCAAACCAGAAGACCGTAGCGAACGTGACACTAGCCAGGATCAGCATCCTCTCCGCCCTTTCTGCGAAGCCGACACCGGCCATGGTTACACCCACAGCCTCAGCCCGGGAACGCGTGTAACTAACCATGAGCGAGCCAATGAGAGCAGCGAATCCATAAAAGGGGTTACAGAGCCCACCAAGGGTGATGCCGGATATAACTATGGCGTCCGCGTAGCGGTCGGAGACCGAATCAAAAAAACCGCCAAAGGGAGTCACCTTTCCAGTGGTTCTGGCTATAACTCCATCAATGGCATCGAAGAGCCCAGAGAGAAGTACTAGCCCCCCTGCAGCCGGCAGTAGGATCGGCGAAGACGCCCAGTTGTAGTAGCACAAAGCCGAAGCGAAGGAGACTAGGAGGCCGAGGACTGTTATTGTATTTGGTGTGACCCCAGCGTCAGTGAAAGGCTTGATACCAATGGACACAACCTCCTCAAACTTCTTCTTCAGCTTACTAGAGACCAAACCGCTGAGAATAAGGGGAGAGCTGGTATAAGTCTATGCCTCGCGGAGAAGAACCCGGATTTTTTTGTGTTAAATATGTTAATTAACACATTCACGTCAAAAGAAAGTTGATATACCAAGGCACATCGGGTATCATTATTAACAAGTTTCACGTGGAGCAGTGAGCTCATTGAAAGAAGCCTACATGGTCGATGACCCCCTTGCTAAGGGGAAGATAGAAGTCGTCAGATACAGCGACGCCATCAAAGGCGTAGAACCCCACCGCGGTAAGGTAAGGGACGTCTACGACCTCGGAAAGGAGATGCTGATTGTCACTACAGACAGGATAAGCGCATACGACGTCGTCTTACCCACCCTCATTCCCCACAAAGGTGAGAGCATCAACCGCCTCGCCGAGTTCTGGTTCAACAAGACAAAGAAAGTCATACCTAACCACTTCCTCAAGGTAGAGGATGAGCGCTCAATGCGGGTACAAAAGGCGAGGAGAATAGACATCGAGTTCGTTTGCCGCTCCTACCTCTACGGCTCCGCGTGGCGCGCATACAGGGATGGGGCGAGGACCGTGAGCGGCGTCAAGCTCCCCGACGGACTCGCGATGGCGGAGAAGCTCCCCGAGGTCATACTCACCCCAACGACGAAGGCGGAAGCAGGACACGACGTAGAGATCAGTGGAAGGGAGGCCATAGCCCAAAAGCTCGTTACAAAAGACGAGTGGGGTGAACTGGAGGAGGCCACGCTCAAGCTATTTACTGCTTATCAGAGCCATGCTAAGAGCTGTGGCTTCATTATTCCCGACTTTAAGCTAGAGTTCGGACGCCTAGATGGGGAACTGATTCAGATAGATGAGCCTCCAAGCCACGACTCTGCCCGCTTCTGGGCTGAGAAGTTCTATGAGCCTGGGAAGCCCCAGGAGGCTCATTGCCTCGACAAGGAGTTCCTACGAGCCTATCTTCGCGAGGTTGATTATGTGGGGGATGGTCCCGCCCCCGAGATTCCAACGCCTGTTGTCAAACAGGTCTCGATGCGGTGTGTCGCCAGCTTTGAGGTTTTAAGCGGGAAGAAGACACTGCACGACTTTGCATTAAAAAATGTTGCTCAAGTGATGAGGGAACTCAGGTGAATCTAGCCGAGAAGTGTGGCGTATTCGGCGCGCAAGTTACGAATGGAGAAGTCTTCCATATGCTCTATTGGGGGATGTTGGCTCAGAACCACAGGGGGCACCAGAGCCATGGCTTCGCCACCTGGGATGGAGACATCGAGGTCTATACTCAATTAGGTTTGATCCCTCCGAATCAGGGCTTTGGGTTCGATGTTAAGTCCCTCAAAGGGTCCGTGGGAATTGGGAACGTTCGCTACGCGACATCGGGCTCCCTCGATTTAGGTGCACGGCAGCGGGACGCGATGCCTATTAGAGTCAATGGGGAAAAGAGGAGCGTCGCAATCAGCTTCAACGGCAATATAGTCAACGTCCGAGACCTACAGAAGAGGGTCGGGGTTGATCAAAGCTACTCGGATACTCACGCCTTAGCCCTTCTCATCCTTCAGAAGTTGGAGGAAACGGGGAGTATCGAAGAGGCTGCCCGTGCGTGTATGGGGGGGATAGACGGGAGTTTCGCTGTCACTGGCATTGTCGACGATGGCACCCTCTTCGCTTTCAAGGATCCCATCGGTGTTAAGCCACTCTGCTATGGTAAGTCGAAGGGCGTTCATGCTTTCAGTTCCGAGAGTGTCGGCCTTGACATAAACGGAATCAAATGGGACCACGAGTTAAGTCCCGGAGAATTCATGGCCGTAGAGGAAGAGGAAGTCATTAGGAGACAGCTCGTAGAGAGCCAAAGGCGCGCATTCTGCGCCTTCGAGTTCGCGTACTTCATGCGCCCCGACAGCCGAGTCAAAGAAAAGTTCGTTTACCAGGCGCGCGTCGAATTCGGACGCGCCCTCGCTCACATCTACGCTGAGAAGGCGAAGAGGTGCGATGTAGTAGTAAGTCTCCCTGAGACAGCGGATGACGCTGCGTATGGATTCCACGAGGAGGCGGGGATACCATGGGAGCGAGCCACGAGGAGGCATAGATACGTTACACAGCGTGCCTTCATAACCGATGTCGAGTACAGAGACAGCGTCATCTTCAGGAAGGTGAACATCCTCGAGCCTCTCATCAAGGGGAAGAGGCTGGCTGTCGTTGATGACAGCATTGTTAGAGGCGACACAACGAGGGCGACGGTAAAGAGGCTCAGGGCAGCAGGGGCCAGGGAGATACATCTCTTCATAACATACCCGCGCATCCTAGGGCCGTGTTTCTACGGCATCGATATGGCTACCTATTCTCAACTCATCGGAGCAAGAATGACTCCTGAGGAAATTGCCGTGGAGGTGGATGCAGACAGCGTCAACTATCTCACAATCGAAGATTACGTCAAATGCACTGAATTAACCCGTGAGCAGTTCTGCCTGGGTTGCATGACAAACGACTATCCGACGCCGATGGCGGACTCTCTCGCTAAAGAAATGTGGAACAAGTTAAAGCGTGGCGAGACGGAGAAGGGGAGAATTTACGAGTCGACTTAGGTTTCTTGAATTCCTCGGTAGGTGTTGAGGGCTGTCTTGGATATTCTGTAGGCGAGCATCGTCCTGTATACCCATGACTCTGGGTTAGACTCGTAGTATTTCTTCACATCGACTCTCTTGCCGTCTGGGAGTGTCATTTCTTGCCTCTTGAGGCGGGTCTCCCACCCAAGCCCCTCAGTCTCGATGTATCCTATTTCAACACCTGCGGTGAGGAGGAGAGTCGGCCACTCCGAGTCGGAGTCGAAATAACCACCCTTTGAACTCTTTAGAATGATTTCTGCGGCTTCCCGTGATACGCCACGGGAAGCCGCGGTTATGTCGACGTCTTTTCCATAAATCAGTGAAAAGACCTTGTTCGCAAGAGCTTCGGTTTCCGTCTGGTTTCGAGGGTGGGTGCTAAACGCTCTACCCGTCCTACCAATGATGAGGAACTTGTGTGAAGGGATTAAATTCGTGATCTCCTTTAGCTCTTCAGGGTAGTGCTTTGCCCAGTGGAGGAGGCGATCCATGTCTATAATGTGCATAAATTTTGAGCCTGAGTCTAGTCCGGCTTTTAGGACTCTCCTTCGGGAATCTGAGATGTACTCAACTCCTACTTTGCTCCTATGGGAGATGAGCGTCCACCCAGTTCCTTGGAGAGCTTCAACGACACCCATGCTTGTGCCCCTCGTAGCGACCACGAGGCGACTTTCGTAAAGCTCATCGAACAGCGATGCATGTTTTTTGAGATGTTCGAGGCTCCAGCCACTGGAGTCGTGAAGTGTTGTGACGACGGCGACGTTTGGCATGGATTAGGAGATGTATTGGAGCTTAATCATATCTACGCCGATTAGCTGAGTAAGATTAGGACGAAGCCAATCAGTGCAATGGCGGTTCCTATGATCCTCCTGCTTTTTTTGAGGAATTCGACCTCGTCGAGTATCTCCTTCATGAAGGGGGCGTCAACTGCGATGATCACTCCAACTAGGACGAAGAAGATGCCTATCGGGAAGAGGACTATACCCTGGACTCCCATCGACCATAGTTAATTGGTTCATGGGATAAGTTTTCCCAAGTTTGTGATTCACTCCTCAGGCGTACCGGGATCCGACAATGCGACCAGGAATCCAAGCCCTACGGCGAGCATCGTTGACGAGAGTATTAGCCAAGGCAATGAGGCTTCGAGCCCATAGACGTATCCGCTGAGAAACGTCCCAGCTGTCTGGAATAACTTGACGAGTAAACTGTTGGTATATACGTTCCGCATTAGGTTCAAGCCACCACCACCGACCAGTGCCATAGCCCTCCCCCGGATGCTGCGGGGAGTCAAGTCAGCGAAGAGGCTCTTGAGTGAAGGATTAAGGAAGGAGTCTACTGTTGCTGCTGCGATAGCTAACAATAGGACCTCGTTGAAGGTGGATACTCTCAAGAACAGGAAGGAGAAGATAGCACCCAGGATGACGCAGACTCCTGCTACTCGCCTCTTAGATATTAGATCAATTATCTTACCAGCAGGTATCCCAAGTATAACCCCTACAATTCCTGAGGCGAGAATAACCATTGCCCACTCTTGTACGCTCAGACCGATGATCTGTGTGGCGCGAACTACCCAGAAGTTGCTAGCGAAGGAAGCTGAGAAGACGAGGATAGTGACAAGTATGGAGAGCTTCCAGAGCTCCCGAGTTATCTCTGATAACACTTTGAAGACGCCACTATAGGATTTGGCGACAAGTCTCAGCAGGCCACGTGGTGAAAGATCTAACTTTTTGGGGTTCTCGACTGTTTCTTTCAGGAACTTCAGCCTGTAGAGAGCAAGGACTGACACTATTATGAATGAGCCAAGGAACAGCCCCTTCATGGCTGTTCTCATCCCAAGGGAGTTAATCAGCCAGGCACCAGTTACTGGGGCGATAAGGCCGAATCCCGTAGGGATCGCCTCGATAACTGCGAAGCCTATCCCACGCTGCCTTGGGGGAATAGAATCGGCAATGAGAGCCTGTATTGCGGGCCAATAGAAGGTGGTCAAATTCAGGAAAAACAGCCCGAGGGCGAGCCACTGCCACGACTCACCGAGCCCAGTGATCAGTAAAGCGACAGCATAAACGAAGGTCATGTAGCCGATTAGTTTGATTCTCCCTTGGTAGTCTGCAATGTATCCACCCAATGGGTACAGGATCAGGCTGCCAAGGCTCGCCCCTGACATGATTAAACCGATTGTCTGGTAGCTACCCCCAAGTTCCAATACATAGAGGCTGAGGAAGGGCCAGATGATATCGATGGTCGACCTCATGACGCATTCGCAGACGGTCATAACTAGAACGTTTCCGCGAAGGAACTCTAGGAGGCGTGGCAAACTGGAACCCTACTCGGATGAATGAAAAGGTCCAACTAATATAAGTTCCAACTCCAGGGGACTACTTTCATAAGCTCACCTGCTTGATTCTACCCCATGCAAAAGGTAGCGATCATCGTCGGCAGCGACTCCGACAAGGAACTTAGCGACGCCGCTTCCACGATCCTTAAAGAATTCGGTGTGGAATATTATCAGAGGACCCTCTCGGCTCACAGGAGCCCAAAGGCGCTAACCCAGTTCGTAAATGATACCGATGCACAAGTCTTCATCTGTATCGCTGGGCTGGCTGCTGCCCTTCCTGGAGCAGTCGCTGCCCTAACCATTAAGCCAGTAATTGGTGTCCCAAAAGAGGTAAAACTCGGTGGAATAGATGCCCTTCTCAGCATCGTACAGATGCCCACTGGCGTCCCAGTCGCAACGGTAGGCATTGATGGGGCCAAGAACGCTGCCCTCCTAGCTGTCGAGATACTAGCTCTCTCCGATAAGAAACTTGATGAAAGACTCGCAGAATACAGGCGAAAGAGAGCTTCAAGCTAGAAAAATTGCTCAGTCAGATGCTTTAAAAATTTATTATTATCTATAGTACTACAAGTTCGGTGTAGCTTAGAAGCGCTTCTCCGTATACTTCACGATGCTCTCGTAGAAGGCGCGTCCGTCCCCGTACCTTTTTAGCCCTTCGCGAGTCCACTCCGGCATCAGCCACCCATCATACGACCTCTCAGGGTGGGGCATCAGCCCGAGCACCGTCCCCTCAGGGTTGCAGATACCAGCGATGTCGTGGAAGGCACCATTCGGATTCTCAGGCCAGCAACCCTCCGCGAAGGCCCCATTCGCCCCGACATAGCGCCATACCAGCATGTCACGGTCGTATAGGCTCCTAAGCATTTCCGCTTCCCCTTCCTTAGGGAAGACGAAGCGCCCCTCCCCGTGCGCCACGGGACAAGCAATGACCTGACCTGGATTGAGGTACCCCATCATACCGCAGTTCCCATGGCCTACATACTTCATCCTGATCCACCGATTCTGGTAACCGTGGCTGCTGTTCGCTAACGCTGCCTGCGGGTATTTTGACTTTCCCTCAAAGGCAGGTAAAAAGCCTAACTCGACGAGCTGTTGGAAACCATTACAGACACCAAGCACAGGCCGGCCCTCATCAACAAACGTCTCCAGCTCAGGCCCTATTCTGTATTCGCACTCCTTCGCCCAGATTGCACCGCTCCGCACATAGTCACCGTAACTAAAGCCACCGGGGAAGACTAGGACGTTGTAGTCGAGGAGATTCTTTTTCTTAAAGACTTCCTGGGTATGAACTAGCTCGGCTTGGACGCCGAGGTGGCGGAAGGCACGTACGGTCTCGAGGTCACAGTTCGTGCCGGGTGCCCTCATGAGCAGGACCCGGATATCTTCACGCTTCATCGTTTAGCCTCCAGGGGAGTCTTCCACGCCTGAATCGTCTCCTCATTAGCTAAATCTATAATCTTATTACCTGCCTTTTTCACCCTGAACCGGGGCTCCTTTTTGACGGAGCCTACCCATGCCATCGTGGAACCCTTCATGAGTTTCTCAAAGGCGTCCGCTTCTCCCTCGTGCACCTCCACTAGGAGTCTACCATTCGACTCGCTGAAGAGTAGATGATCGTCACGCATCTTGATGACTAGAGGCACATTTGCCAAGTCGATTTCGAGCCCTAGACCACCCGTGAACGCCATCTCTGCAAGCGAGACACCCAGCCCACCCTCAGAGACATCGTGACAACTTCTAACGTATCCTGCATCGATCGCGGCGGTTAACCGCCTGTATGCGGTCGAGGCCTTCGCTGCGTCGAGTTTGGGCACCGACGAGCCTAGGTAGCCCATCAAA
Organism: Candidatus Bathyarchaeota archaeon RBG_13_52_12; assembly: GCA_001774245.1. Taxonomy (GTDB): domain Archaea; phylum Thermoproteota; class Bathyarchaeia; order TCS64; family TCS64; genus UBA8941. The sequence continues at coordinate 23,450 of MEZF01000111.1, read as the reverse complement.
TGATAGTACTCTGAGCCGCCTAACTCGGGCGCGGTCTCGCCCACGATATAGATCTTATTGCCCGCTTCCTTAAGATCCATCGTGACTACGTCTTCAATGTTTGGCACGATGCCGAGGGCGGTTATTAGCAGCGTCGGCACGACTGGGCCTAATGGTGACTCGTTATAGAGGCTGTCCTTTCCGGAGATGAAGGGCGCCCCGTATGCGATGCCGAAGTCGTAGCACGCTTTACAAGACTCGACGAGGCTACCGATCCTGTCAATGTACTCGGGGCTACCCCATGTGAAGTTATCGAGGAGGGCTATTCTCCTTCCGCCGATGGCGACGTTGTTCCTTATAGCCTCGTCGATGACGCTTGCAGCCATCCAATATGGGCTGATCTTGCCGTATCTCGGATTGATACCTGACGAGATCGATACTCCAATCATCGAGTCGTTGAGGGGCTTGATCACTGCTCCGTCGCTGGGACCCGCGTTCCAGCCCTGCATGGGCTTCACGACTGTTTGCCCCTTTACCTCCTGGTCGTAGCGGCGCACAACCTTCTCCTTGCTCGCTATGTTGTAGCCAGCGAGAAGTTTGAGCAGTACATTTCCCAGGTTATTCGGCTGGTCGAAGGCGGGTTCAATCAGCTTTGGATCGGTCCAATTAGCGGCCCTCGTGGTCTTCGGCGGGTTGAACAGCGACTTGAGGTTAATCTCCGCGACCTTGAAACCCTTGTAGGTGAGCTTTACCACCCCAGATCCGTTGTATCTACCGATAGCGTTCGCTTCTGTCTGTTCGTCCCTGAAAATCTTGAGGACACGTTCAAGGTTCTCAGGCGGCACTACGAGTAGCATCCTCTCCTGACTTTCAGAGATCCAGATCTCCCAGGGAGCCATTTTCGCAGCCTTGAGTGGTATCTTGTCGAGGTCAACGTCGACGCCGAGATCGTATTTGTCCGCGGTCTCGCAAACACCGCAGCTTAGACCGCCCCCGCCGATGTCAGTGATAGCGGAACCGAGTCTAAGCTCGCTTATCTGCTGGATCGCCCGCTTCAGCTTCTCCTCCTCTATGGGGTTGGCTATCTGAACAGCTGGACGTGAGACTTGCTCCGACTCCTTCGTCAATTCAGCTGAAGCGAATGTGACGCCATGGATGCCGTCGAGGCCAGTCTTACCCCCTGCTAAAACACAGTAGTCTCCGGGTTTTGCCCGGCGGAGATACTGATCTTTTCTGAGGACACCGATACAGCCAGCATAGACGACTACATTACCTGTGTACTCCTCGGCGAAGAGTGTCGCACCGTTAACCGTTGGTATACCTATGCTGTTGCCATAGCTACCTATTCCGTCAACTACGCCGTTGAAGAGGTAGGTCGGGTGCTTTACACCTTCGGGTAGTTTTTCCCACGGGTAGTTTAGAGGGCCGAAGCAAAGCACGTCGGTGCAGGCTACAGGGTCAGCCCAGACACCGAGAATGTCTCTGATGACGCCTCCCAGCCCTGTAGCAGCTCCGCCGAATGGCTCGATGGCCGATGGGTGGTTGTGGGTCTCCACCTTGATTGCTACCTTGTAGTCC
>MEZF01000111.1:18136-21876 GCA_001774245.1 Candidatus Bathyarchaeota archaeon RBG_13_52_12 | reverse complement strand
GCCAGCATTATCCTCGAATACGCTGAAGCACCAAGAAGGTTTCAGCTCCTCGACGACTCGCCTGATATAGGTCTTTAACAACCCATCGACTCTACCCGCCGGCGTTTCGACGAAGCCTTTGAAAGTCTTGTGACTGCAATGCTCGCTGAAGGTCTGATCGTATGTCTGGAGTTCGACGTCCGTCGCCTTCTTCTCGCGGATGAGGTAATGATCCCTGACATATCGGAGCTCCTCGAGGCTTAGGCCTAGTCCGAAATTTTTCCCGATCTCCCTCAGTTCCTCGTCTCCGGCGTTCAGAAGGTCGACCTCAAAGTGCTCGAAGGGCTGTGGGATTCGGTTAATGCGACTCATTTCAGCTCACTTATCTCGAAGCGATAATCGTCCTTAGTCGGGTTCGTAAGAAGTCTCCTGCACATCTCGTCAACCAACTTCCCCGACTTCGCCTGGTCAGCAGCCTCGAACGTAACCTCATACGCCTTGCTCGACCGGATATCATTTACAGAGTAGCCCAGCCCCCTAAGGGCATGGGCCGTCGTCTCTCCCTCTGGATCACTGTATCCAGCCTTCAGGGTGACATAGACGAAGGCCTTGAACTTCATGCCTAAACCATCCATGGTCGGGCTAAAAGCCCTTGGGATAAATAACCGTGTTAATTATTATAAGCATTTCCGATTAAGATTAACATGAATGCGTCATCAAATCGGTTGGTTGTTTTATTACTTTGAGAATTTTTAAGAATAGGAGGAAGTGAGTCAGGGTAGCCCGCCCTACGGTTACTTATTCACCATCAGGATAGTGACGATCAAACCGTAGATAGCGAGACCCTCACCGAGAGCGATGAAGAGCAGAGCCCAGATGGATAGCTCAGGCTTCTCACTCAGCATCTCGGAACCTGCCTTCGCTGCAACCATGATACAGAGAGCGGCGGCGAAGCCGGCTCCGATCATCGTTAGCGCTCCAGTCAGGAGGGGCCATGCAGAATCAGGTATCACTCCAGTTTCACCTCCAGCCAATATGATGATCGTAAAGAGTACACTCAAAACGATCATAAAGCCACCAAATGCATTCAGGGCGGCGCCCCAGACGGTGCTCTTCTTCTCGACCTCAGCGGAAGCCCCAACGATCGCTCCTTGGGACATCACGTATGCCGCGCTGACGATGCTAGCGCCGACGACTATTGCTGCGGGAAGAAAATCAACCATCTCAGAGCCTCCCATCCATCAATCGGTGGGCAGTCTCAGAGTAGATCATACGATATTAACACCTTTTTCTTTATAGGTCATCAGTTTCGTTTATAACCTTTTTCTAGAAAGTGGTTAATTGGTAATTCTCTAATCCCGTGACATTATGAACGGTTAGAATGCGCGCACTCTGAGTCCTCGATAAAGGTCATCAGCCCGCCGATGCCCTCACCGATGCTCTCCGTCCCCACTCAGTGGCCGTGTTGTATATTATGAATCACAGGGCAGTAATGTAGAGACCGCTTACTTACAAGATTATATCCTGAGACACACTTGCCAAGCACGTGCTGGTTCAATCATACTTGCTTTTTCCCATCTGACCCATCTTGCTTGCTACGAGATAAGTCGTTACAACGTAGATGATCATAGCAAAGATAAGCAGTCCCTCAACTAAAAGGAGGTTTTTCACCTTGAGGATGTAAAGGAGAATCATCGCGGCGATTAGTCCGAAGAGAGGAACCATCATCAACATTATGAAGAAGGGTCGCACTCTTCGGAAAGCTTCCTCTATTGTGATATTTTTCCCCGACTTCCCTTCCTCTGTCATTCCGAATATCGAAGCTGTAGGAATATGTGAGGTTTATAAAAGGTTACTCTAAGGATTGTAAGGTTTATTCATTGAGGTATTGGAGGAAGAACTGGTATCTCCGATACTGTAGTTGCATCTCGTAAAGGTGCAATAGAAAACTCTAATCCTCTAAGCCTATTTCTTAGGGTGACTTCTGTAGTGCCAGCTGCTAAGGCTACTTCCTTTTGTATGCGTTTGTCATCGTTATCAAGACAAGCCATATAGAGCGCTGCAGCCGCCAGTCCACGCGGATCCTTTCCAGATAGACCCTGCTTTATCTTCGCTGATCTCAGTATGTTGATGGCTTTTTCTTCCGTGTCTCTTTTCAATTTAAGCTTCGCAGCAATACTCGCGACGAACTTCATCGGTTCGTCTACTGGCATCTTTATCTTGAGTTCTCTGATAAGGAGGCGATACGTTCTGGCGACCTCCGAGTGATCTCTCGTGCTCGCCTCTGAGACCTTTTTTATTGGTCGGGGTACCTCTGCTGCTCGGCAAGCCGCGTATATTGAGGCCGCGACGAAAGCGTCTATGCTTCTCCCCCTGATGAGATCGGCCTTCAGGGCCTTTCTGTATATGTGCGCAGCTTGTTCCTTAACGTTGCTTGGTATGTGAAGAAGGACAGACATTCTATCCAATTCGGCCATTGCTATGCTTAGGTTCCTGCGCCAAGTCTCGTCGAATTTACTCCTGTTGTCATAGCGCCTGAGACGATCCATCTTTAAGCGTGCCTCACTGTTTAACTTCCTTCCTGAGGCATCGCGGTCCCCTTTGAAAACGGTTGACAGCCCCTTGTCGTATAGAGTCAGTGAAGTTCCTAGCCCTGTCCTGCTTCTGCTATTTTTCTCAGTTATTGTGAAGGCTCTCCATTCGGGACCCATATCTATGGGTGCTTCCTCCAGTACTAGACCGCAAAAGCTGCACACGCGTTCACCGTTCTCGGGGTCGCTTATGATATTCGTGCCTCCACACTTTGGGCATCTTTTTGCGTCGTTTTCCATCTTCATCTTTCTCTCCTCTTCTCCCCTGGAATCGTCAGTCCTAGGAGGAGTATATTTTACATATACGTAAATTATATATATGAGAGTCGTTTATAAGTGTTTCGAGAGAAACAATGCCTAAACCACAGGGCTCTTGCGGAGCCACGAAGATGAAAATATTAGCTATAATTAGTAATAATGGTGACGATGGGCAAGAGTCCTATGGGTATGACATTTGGAGAACTATGAAGGAAAGTTTCCACATCTACCTCGATGACAAAGACATCGGGAATGTTTACCATCATCTCAACGATCTCTGTGCCCTTAACTATGTTTCGAGGGATGATTCAGTTCCTGATGGTCGCTGTTTTTACAACGTTACGGACGAGGGACGCGCGGTAAAGACGAAGTATAGCCAATATGTTGAGATCCTAAAAAGTGGGAAATAATTATCTCCTCGATTTAGCCGTTTATCACGTCTTGTAAATACTGACATTTTCACCCTTTTTCAATCGCGTTCTATCACCAGGGTCTATTCTAATTATGACTTCAATTTTATCGGGGTAAAGTTTGATTTCTCTTACGATCCCGTTTATAAATTGTTGGGGGTTTTTCTGCGTCACACGTATTATTTGTTCGCGTAATTTCTGGAACTCGACGAGGAATTGCTTCCCACGCTCTGTGAGCTCCGCTCCCCCTCCCCCCGATCTGCCTCCTTTATGTGCCGTGAGGAGGGGTTCACCAAGCTTATCTTCTGCTTTCTTGATGAGCCCCCAGGCATACCTGTAACTCATTCCAAGTTCGGTGGCTGCCTCTTTTAGGGTTCCGACTTCCATGATTCTTTTTAGAAGACTGTAGACGCCTGGTCCGAAGACATAGCCGTCATCGGTCTCCATCCAGACTTTGAAGGCGGGGTGAGGTTTGCTGTGTTCCATGTATGGAAAATGTGGT
>MEZF01000111.1:15626-18084 GCA_001774245.1 Candidatus Bathyarchaeota archaeon RBG_13_52_12 | reverse complement strand
GGTAGGTTCCGCCAACTCCATTACCCGGTTTTAAACTGCATCTCATACAGTTTCTTGTAGAGTTTGCCCTTCTCCAGAAGTTCATTATGGGAACCCATTTCGGCGATCCGCCCACCCTCTATAACGACGATCTTGTCGGCGTTTCGAACCGTAGAGAGGCGGTGAGCGATAACTATCGAAGTCCTACCTTCCAGAATCTTGTCCATAGCCTTCTGTATTATTAGTTCCGTATAGGCGTCTATGCTGCTTGTGGCCTCGTCCATTATTAGGATGCGTGGGTCGGCGAGTAGGGCACGTGCAAGGGAGACGAGCTGGCGCTGTCCAATACTAAGTCTACCACCCCTCTCCTTGACGTCTGTCTGGTAACCCTCTGGAAGCCTAATAATAAAGTCGTGAATGCCGATTGCCTTTGATACAGCGATAATGTCCTCATCTGAGGCCTTTGGGCGGCTATAGCGTATATTATCAGTTATAGATCCGCTGAAGAGGAACGGGTCCTGAAGCACAATACCCATCTGGGTTCGGAGCGACTCTATCTTGACGCTCCTGAGGTCGTTGCCGTCTACTAGTATCCTCCCTTCAGTCGGGTCGTAGAACCTATAGAGGAGGTTTATCATAGTCGTTTTCCCCACGCCAGTGGGGCCGACGAAGGCGACGGTGGTGTTTGGCTCGATCACGAGTTCTATATCGTTTAGGACCGGGCTGTCCTTCTCGTAGCCGAAGGTCATTTGGTCGTAGATTATCTCACCCTTGATGGGTCCGAGTGGCTTAGCGTCTGGTGCATCCGTGATGTCTATGGTTGTGTCGATGATGTTGAAAACCCTCTCTGAGGCGGCGAAGGCGGACTGGATGCTCGTCCAGATGTTACTTAGCTCCTGAATGGGTTGAAAGAAGCGGGTTATATAGCTCATAAAGATGAAAAGAGTCCCGACTGTGATTACGTGCTGTATTACGTCGGCCCCGCCGAAGTAGAGTACTAGGGCCTGTCCTATCGCGGTGAAGAAGGTGACAGTAGGGTAGAAGGCTGACATGACGCGCCCCGCCTCCGTGTTCGCCATGCGGTTCGACTCGTTTACGCTCTGGAACTCTCTCTTAGTCTCATCTTCTTTGCTAAAACTCTGTATCTCTTTGATACCACTGACGGACTCCTCCATCTGGGCTGAGACACTGGCAATGGACTTGCGGGTCTCGCGGTAGACGGTCCTGACGCGCTTGCCCCAGACAATCATCCATACTAGCATGACAGGGATGATTGCGAAGCTGACTAGGCTCAGCCTCAAGTTCAGTGAGAACATTATGATGATGATGCCGATGATTGTGAGAAGGTCGGCTACGGCTGTGATTACGCCTGATGAGATTAGCTCGGATATCTTATCGATGTCGTTAGTGGCTCGGCTGACGATGTTGCCGGGTTCCTTGTCTGCAAAGTAGCTGATGGATAGCTTCTGTAAGTGGTCGAAGATGTCCTCCCTCATATCATACTCCATTCTGCCGAATAGCCACTCTATCAAGTAGTTCTGCGTGAACTGTGATGCGTACGTTGTGAGGATGACGAGTAGATATCCTATAGCGACTATGGTTAGTCCCGTCGCATCCATATTGGGGATGTATTTGTCGATGGCGGTCCCGTAGAGCAGAGTGGGGATGAGGTTAAGACCCGTTGTGAGGACGACGGTCACGAACATGACAGCAGCTCGTCTTTTGTATCTTAGTACGTACTTTAACATCCTGATGGCGAGTGCTGAGTCAGGGATCTGTCGGATCGAGTTGTCGTCGTCGCCGGCAACTATGCCGTGGTACCCACCGCCCATGCCTCCGCCACCTCCGCGCATACCCACCCTAATTCACCTCCTTCACGCCCCCCGAGACCTGAGTCTCGAAGAGCTTCCGGTATATCCCATCCTTGGCAATGAGTTGGTCGTGTGTGCCCTCCTCGGCTACTAGCCCGTTGTCGAGGACGACTATGTAGTCGGCTTTCTTGATGGAGCTCAATCGCTGAGTTATAATGAATGTAGTTCGGTCAGTTAGTAGTTCGTCGAGTGCCTGTTGGATATCGTGCTCTGTCTGTGTGTCTACGCTGCTTGTTGAATCGTCGAGGATGAGGATCTTAGGATTCTTGAGTAGAGCGCGGGCTATTGCTATGCGTTGCTTCTGCCCTCCTGAGACGGTGACGCCACGCTCACCGACCTCAGTGTTATACCCCTTTGGGGTGCTGACTATGTAGTCATGTATCTTAGCCTGCTTCGCAGCGGCCTCTATATCCTCCATCTTCGCATTCTCCACCCCGTAGGCTATGTTACCCCTAAACGAGGTGCTGAAAATGAAGGGGTCCTGCCGGACTATACCAATGTGTTCCCTCAGGGATTTGATCTTGTAGTCGCGAACGTCATGCAAGTCTATTTTTATGGAGCCCGAGTTGACGTCATAGAATCTGGGGATTAGGTTGATTATGCTACTC
>MEZF01000111.1:12232-15593 GCA_001774245.1 Candidatus Bathyarchaeota archaeon RBG_13_52_12 | reverse complement strand
GTCATCCCCGGCTTGACGTCGAGGTTCACGTCGTTCAGAACCAGGTTCTTCTCGTCGTAACCGAAGCTCACATGCTCGAACTGGACATGACCGTTGAGCTTAGTTATCTCGATGGCGTCTGGCTTATCGTGGACTGCGACCTGGGCGTCTATGATCTCGAAGACGCGCCCAGCAGCAGCGTTCGCCCTAAGGAGTAGGTTGGAGATGTTTCCCAACATCCTGACTGGTTGGGCAATCCTTGTAATGTAGAGATAGAAAGCTATGAGGCTGCCTATACTGACGACGCCTTTTATTACTTGGTTCCCGCCGAACCAAAGTATCATGACGAATCCTATGCTGGTTATCATTGTAGCCAAAGGAAGAAAGAAGGCTCGGTACTTTGCCGTGAGGACGTGATAGTTGAAGTACTTGGTGAGTTCGCGATCGATCTTCTCTTCCTCCTGCTTCTCCTGGGCGAATCCCCTTACGACCCTGAGTCCCATGAGGTTCTCCTGGAAGACACTCGTTATCTCACCGTATTGCTGGCGCATGAGCTGGGTGATTGGGAATGATTTACGGCCGAAGCTTAGCATGGTGATGAACAGGAATGGGAGGACCAGGAGAGTGAGAAGTGTGAGGTTGACATCGGTTTTCCAGAGGGTCCATATCACCATTGTGATGAGGACAATGGTTGAAATCGACATCCTGAGCCCGATGTCGTACCATCGGTCTATCTGGTCGATGTCACCCGTCGCCCGAGCCATGAGTTGCCCTGTCCTCTGCTTGTCGTAGAAGCTGAAGGATTGCTCGAGAAGGCTCGTGTACATATCCCCTCTCATGGCGTAGCTGCCTCGTTGGCTGAACCAAGCTCCGCCAAAGCGGATGACGTAGTTTAGGAGGGCGACGCCTCCAGCGACGAGGACGAGGCTAATTACGAAGGTCCCGAGGGTCGCATAGTTGGTGTCGAGGTTGAAGGTGATTGATATCCAGTGAGCAGCTGGGATGAGTAGCGTCCCGAGTAGTCCCCCACTCCAATTCGTAAGGTCGTTGCCAGCTGAGATGTTGCTTATGAGATCGATTACGCTGCCGATGAGAGTAGGCATCTGCACGTCAAGGAACGTTGAGAGGACTATTAGGACGATGACAGCCTTGAACTGCCAGAAGGGCGTCGCATAGGCCATCATTCTACTGAAGTTCCCGAGTTGCTTACCGCCCTTCTTCTTGGTCTCATTTTTTACGTCTGATCGCATTTAGTCAGCTTCCTTAGAGTCCTATGGTCTTGTCTAGTTCGTGTATAGCGGTGATGTGTTCAGCATCACGTGACAGCTTGAGGTGCGTGAGGAGCTGAAGGAGGGGTCTCTGGACGCTTCTCTCAAGTTTCTCAGGATCACACTGCTGCTCGACAACCTCTTCGAAGGCTTTTCGCTCCATCTCGACGCAGGCGTCCATAAGTTCGGTGACTCTGGCGCGTTTTTCTTCGGGGATCTTTATGCCGAAGACCTCGAGCCCCGTGATCATTTTCTGGAGGGATTTCTCGTGCCATTGGGCGTATCCGTCGTCTTTGGCTAAGCTCTCGGTGAGTGAGTAGGAGATTATGAACCGGTGTGCGGTGGCGTGGTAGTAGGGCTGAACCATGTTCCGTACCTTCTCTTCGCGGGTTTGTTCGACGAGGCCTGCCATAACTAAGGAGTTGAGGTGGTGTTGGATACTTGAGAAATTCTTATCGAGTGCTCTAGCAAGGTCGGCTGGGGACATCTCCTGGTGTCTCAGCATATGGAGTATCCTACGGCGGGTGTCGTCAGCGAGCAACTTAGCAACCTCTGGATCCTTTATGACCCGGATATCCTCAACTCCTCGAGACAATTGTATCGCTACACAACTCTGTAGCAATGTTATAAAAATGTTGCTGAGTGACTCAGCCTTTTACGCTCGCAAAGTATCATAGGCATAAGAACCATCCCATGAGAGGTGCTTTGAACTGGTTTTAGCGTTAAAGAAGACTCGCTTCGAGGAACTAACAAGGGACGTGGAGTCTTGTCAGGCTTGTGGGCTCTGTTCTGGAGTGAAGAACCGCGTGATGGGTGAGGGGGCTCTTGATTCTCGGGTCGTATTCGTTGGTGAGGCGCCTGGGCGGAGGGAGGATGATACGGGTCGCCCTTTTGTAGGCTCCGCAGGGAAGCTCCTAGACCGTCTCCTAGCAAAGGCCAAATTGAACCGAGTTGACGTCTTCATTACGAATGTTGTGAGGTGTAGGCCACCGGGGAACCGAAGACCTAAGAGGGAGGAGGTAAAGGCTTGCTCCGGGCACCTAATGAAGTTACTAGAGATAATCCAGCCTGAGGTCATTGCGCCAATGGGTAATAGTGCCATCGAGCATATCTTTGAAATGTTTAGCCTTGAAGAGGGGGTCATAGGAGACGTCCATGGGAAAGCCTGTAGAGTAGGGGCAGCGTGGGGGAGCATCACAGTATATCCTCTCTACCACCCAGCGGCAGCGATTTACAATCAGAAGCTACTCGGTGAATTGGAGATGGATATGGAGGGGCTAGCTGCACTCCTAGGTTGACTAGAGGGTGAGCCTCCTCAAACTGTTAGGATGGGTTCTGAATAGCTCCATGAATCTGTCGAAGCTGCTCCCCATGTGGTGGAGTGTCTCTTTGACTAACTGGGTGTCAGCCTCGCTGAAGCATGCCACTTGTATCTCGACGACGTACGCGCACAGGATAGCCCCTACATCCTTTCAGGAGCATCCATACCGAGCACCGCGCATCCATTCTTGAGGACGACGCGTACAGCGTCAACTAGAGCGAGACGTGCTCCGATCAGCCCGGGGGTTTCAGCGTTGAGGACACGCAGGCTAGAGTAGAAACTATTGAACTTGTCCGCAAGGCTGTTGAGGTAAGCTGTGATTGAGCCTGGTTTGAGCTCATTAGCGGCCTCGGCGAAGACCTCAGGCCAGTTTGATACGAGACTAACAATCTCCCTCTCCTTAGTGTCCCTGAGCAGGCTATAGTCAGCGCTGGGTTTGATTTCAGCTCGTTTGAGTATATTGCAGCAGCGGGCGTAGCTGTATTGAATGAATGGGGCGCTATTTGTCTCGAAGTTTAGAGCCTTAGCCCAGTCGAAGATGACCTGCTTATTGGCGTCGACACTGAGCAATGTGTATTTCACGGCTCCATGACCCACCATCCTCGCAATGTCCCTACGTTGCGTATCAGGGAGGTTAGGCGCCCTCTTCGTCACCTCCTCGAAGGCAAGCTCGACGCTTCGATCAATAACGTCGTTCAGTGCAACGTATCTTCCAAGTCGCCCGCTCATCTTTCCTTCAGGGAGCTTAACGAACTCGTAGCCGTAATGGAGCTGATTATCGCCCATCGCATGC
>MEZF01000111.1:9840-12193 GCA_001774245.1 Candidatus Bathyarchaeota archaeon RBG_13_52_12 | reverse complement strand
GCTAGCGCCTGCTCCTGCCCAATGACGTTTATAACCTTAGCCACACCTGTGCCAAACTTGTAGATGCTGTAGGCCATATCCCGAAGGGTGTATAGGGTCGTACCGTCGCCTCTAACTAGGACGAGGCGAGGTATCTCGTGGTGGGGTGCAAGCCCCCAGCGCTCCTTTAAGGCGTAGACATTCGCTACCTCGTCGCAGTTGAGCACTAGTGCCCCCTGGTCGTGCTCGACAAAGTTCGTGTTCTTCAATGCCTCCAAGACCTCGTCGGCTTTCTTATCCCAGACTAGGTCGCTCTCGTAGTCGAATGAGTCATAGCGTATACCGAGCTCGCCCATGGTCTCGACAAATCCGTCGAGGCATATCTTGACAAGGCGTCGGACAGCTTCCTTAGTTTCTGGGTCGTTATTCTCATAGGCGGTGTTGAGCTTGGCGATCTCGGCGGTGGGATCGGTATATTTTGCTATCTTCTCCCTGAGAGTAACGTATATCTTGGGACTCGTCCTCTCAAGGTCCGCCGCAGCTACCTCGAACTTCTCGAGTTCCTCCTGTAGCTCAGCGATCATGGAGACATCGCCCTTTTCTTCGGCAGCCTTCAGTTCCTTGTTGACTCTGAGGAGCTCCATGTTGACGTTAGTGGAGGCGTATATGGCGCCGATGAATAACTCGCCCCTGATGTCTGGTTTAGGTTTACCGAGAAGGGCCCAGCCCCAGGTAGCTAAGGCGACTTGGCGCCCCATGTCGTTGACTAGGAAGTGGACCTTCACGCTATTGCCGTGGAGTCTTAGGAGGTTAGCGAGGCATGCACCGGTTATGGCGTTTCGGGCGTGACCAATGGTGATCGGGTGGATCGGGTTCGCTGATGTGTGTTCCACCATCACCTTCTGCGGCTTCACAGCCTTGAGGTACCCGTAATCGGTGTCTTTAGCGGCGGTCTCGAAGACTAGCCTATAATAATTGGCCTCGTCCGCGTGGAAGTTGACGTAGCCGTTGACTGCTTGGGCTGAGGCGACCAACCCGTGTCGCTTAACGTGCTTGGCGATATTCTCTGCGATGTCGGCTGGCTTCTGTCTTAACTGCTTCGCGAGTTGGAATGAAATAGCGGAAGCGAGTTCGCCCATCGTGGAGTCGGGTGGCTGACTGAACTTGGATTGAGGAAGCTCCACACCAGGGTAAGCAGCCTCTACAGCGGCTCCCAGTTGGCGCTGGCACTCATCTCTCAGCTTCGCAAGGGGATTGGACATAGTAATTCACTCGACTGTCCAGTAAGGCGGAGGGACATCACGTTAAAGAGAGTATCGCTCAATCTCGAACGGTAGCAAGTTTCAAATCAGCTCACACTTCAGGATACGATGTGCTCTATTTCGCATACGGCTCAAACCTATCAACTAAATATGTTCGTAACTATACACCCAGCGCCGTCTTTGTCCGGCGAGCGTTCCTCCCTAACTTTCACATAGAATTCAGGAGATATTCAGACAACCTGAAGGGCGGTATAAGCACCATCATCGAGGCGCCGGGGGAGATGGTACACGGCGTCATCTACGAGGTTGAACCCAGGGAGATCGAGGCACTGGACATATTAGAAAAGGTACCTCTCGGAGTCTACAGGAGGGAGGGCTTTCAAATTATGGGGGAGGACAAGAAATGGTACAAAGCGGATTTATATAGGGTGGTGAAGCCTGAAGGGCCGTATATCGCCTCTAAGAAGTACATCGGCTACATGGTTGAGGGGATGAAGGAGCACAGGATCGACCCCAGTTATGCGAAGAGGTTCTTCGACCTCTACGACTCAGTGCCTGAGACATCTGATAAAGTTTAGTGGCGAGCCCGGTGGGATTCGAACCCACGCTCTCCGGCTCCGGAGGCCGACGCCTTATCCGCTGGGCTACGGGCTCGCATATCTAGGGTTCAAGGTGTAGGGTTTTAAAGCGTTTCCACAGGCTTCGCGTGCTCCCTAAATATCATTGAATATTAGGTGACGCCGCCGTGACCTGCCCAGCCTATAACAGACTCGATCTCCTTCAGCTTCTCCGCGGTTATCCTTCCCGCTGGAGTGAGAGAGACATCCTCTGTGTATGGCTCCGCCCGCCTAACCTTAGCCTCTACGAGGTCTGCCCCCCTAAGCACGTCGATGGCGTGTACGACACTGCCGTGGGGCTCTCCTAATGCCTCTGCGATCTCCTCCACGGTCATCATATGCCCCTGCTTAAGTAGCGTCAAGAGTGCCCTGATAGAGAATGTATGTGTCAGCGACTCCATGTGGGATCCTGATTTTCCGTGTATTAAAAAAATGATCGCAGGTTCAGTCTGGCTGAGCAGCGCACGCTTCACTGTAGCTACTCTTTAGGAGGAT
>MEZF01000111.1:4094-9792 GCA_001774245.1 Candidatus Bathyarchaeota archaeon RBG_13_52_12 | reverse complement strand
AGGTCCTGTCAATTTTTTCGTCTTCCCCGACGCGGAGACGCGTACCTCCGCGGAGGCCAGCTCTTCAATGACCCTTAGAGGGGTATCGAAAATTTCGAGGAGGTCCTCCGCGGAGGTGGTTCCGATCTGGGGGAATCCTGAGAGGAGAAAGAGCTGCTGTTTGAATAGTGGGAGGCTCCTGTCGACGCTGCGGAGCTGTATTGCTCTGTTGTCTTTAGCCTGTTCCCTGTAAGCTAGGCGCTGAAGGAGTACCGCGGTGGTATCTGTGTCCTCGGTGGGGATGACACTTATCCCGTAGTCGAGCGCAAGGCTGCTCAGGGCGCCGTAGACGGCAGCGGGTTTCATAGCGCTTCGTTGGAGCGCTCGGCTTACCTGCCCCTCAAGCACGAGAATGGGCTTCTCATATACATCAGCCATCGCCTTAGCCTGTTTGAATAAGCGTCCATCCTTTACGCTACCTAGGAAGTCGCCCACATCCTTTCTTTCAACGCCCACCCTGTCCGAGACCACATAATCGCACACCGTGAGCCTCTGGATATCGACATGCATACCCGATAGGCGTAGGTAGTTTAGGATGTCCCTGCGAGCGCTTGCCTCGTTGCTGTCGACGCAGATATGTAACTCCTCAGTCGTTATTCCTCACCTCGAAGTCAAGCTCGACGCGGTGAGGTGCCTCTGAGCCCTTGAGTGTCTTTAGAAAGCCGAGGACGACGTTGGCGAGGGCCGACCCCGTGAACTTGTTAAGCGGTATCGTTGAGCCATCGACCCTCAACACAACCTCGCCACTATACTTTACACACTTCTCAGTTTCACACCGACCCTGGAGGATGGCTTTTCCCATCTCCCTGCAGTTCGGGTATCCACATGCCTTGCAGCTTAGACTAGCGAGCATGGGATATGCATTCTTCTCGACGATGTCGGCAAGTGCAAACGGATCGCTGAGAGGTAAAGTTGGTATCCCGACAACCTTACATGCTTTACCGTCGATTTCGACGGCAGCGATCTCTAGTCCCGTCGTGAGCTTCGCGACCTCGTCGGGTCTCCGCAGCACCATGATCCGTGGGGCGATGTCGAGGGTCTTGAAGCCCTCCATGATGATGAAGTCGACCTCCCCAAGGGCGTCTGCTGTCCTCTGGAGGTTCATAGCATGTTTCAGGAAGATCGCTGTACGTTTATCGGAGAGTATCGCTGAGGAGACGGCCCCCGCTTCAGCGTGGCGCCAGGTGTCCGTCCCAGCCTTGTCGAGAGGCTGATCATCCGCTGTGTGCTTCAAGGTGCCTACTCGGTACCCCCTCCGGGTAAGCTCCGAGACGAGGGCTTCAACGACTCTCGTCTTCCCAGCCGCTTTGAAACCAACAACTGCGACTGCTCTTGGTGCTACCATGCCACCTCATGGCTCCCCCGCGGTTATATCTCCTGCGGACACTTTCAACACTTAAACGCGGCATTGGTGACTCTTTGTTGAGCGGGTTGGTTCCTTGGTCTCGTTGACGATGTGCGCATCTTTTAAATGGTGCCTACTACGATTTTTTGAAGGGATCGACGCCTGTGATGCAAAAGGTGCAGATTTTACCTAGAGGGAGCCCTATTGAGTCGACAACGTTCTCGGGAGTGTTATAGAGTACGTGGTCTATGCTCGGGAGACCCTCCGCGACGAGGCACCCGATCTCCTCGATACTCTTCCCTTTGAAAGGCTTCGCGGCGAGGGGCTTGTCAGCTGGGTCGCTGAAGCATGGGTAGAATATGGGAGCGTAGCTAACGAGAAAGTCGACCTCGGTCGCTCCCGCCTTACGTAGGCTCTTGGCTACTGATTCGCTGACGGTCCCCCTGACTATGCTATCGTCACAGATGGCGACTTTTTTCCCTGCTACAGTTGCGCGTATGACGTTGTGCTTGAGGTCAGAGGCGGTCTTCCGGAAAGCGGGATCGTATATCAGGTATGTTCGTCCGAGGTAAGCATTTTTGATTATTCCCTCATCGGCTTGGATGTTTAGCCCCTCAGCGACTCCTGTACATACACTGCGCCCTGAGTCTGGGACTGGTATGACAGCGAGATCATCACGTCGACCCTTCTCGACACCATATTGCTTCACTAACTCGTGCGTCTTGACCAGGGCATGACCTAGGTTCTTACGGGCAACGTGAACGCTCTTCCCCTCCATGACGGAGTCGGGGCGGCCAAAGTAGACCCATTCGAAAGCGCAGTGGGCAGGACGAGGTTCTATTACCTGTTCCTCCCTGATCCCCTCTGAGTTGATGTATATCATTGAGCCTGGTACCACATCCCTCCTATCGTCGAAGGCTTCGCCCATTCCCTCCAGGACATCGATGGGCGCTGATTCAGAGGCGACGAAAAGCTTCGTCTTACTTCTGGCAACGTGTAGGGGTCTGACGCCTCTTGGGTCGCGGGCCGCGATGAGTGTGCTCCTCTCCTCCTTTTTATCGAGGACGACGGCGAGGAGGCTATAGTAGGCTGTGGGTAAGCTCCACATGGTCTCACGGAGGGCGGGGATGATGCTTGTCCCCTTGAGCTTCGTCTCTAGGACGTCCAAGAAGGCCTTCTCGTTTGACTGTTCCAGCTTCTTTGGGATGAAGCCATCGAGGGTCAAGGCGATCTTGTAACGTTCAATGTCGAGGACCCTAGGTGGTATATCAGTTGCGACGCTCTCGCCAGAGGCGGAACCAACGACGACATAGTCGTCGGGGTGGCTAAATGAAACAAAGCGTTCATCAAGGACCCTGGATACTAGGCCAGCGCCATTCCAGACTCTGAGACTTCTATCACCCGCCGCAGCCACGCCTGCGCTTTCCTGGCCACGGTGCTGGACGCCGTAGAGGGTGTAGAGACTCTTTCTGCCTACGTCCTCCCGTGCGTATACACCCATCACGCCCTGCATGCCGTTTCAGTGGTCTCAGCATGAATAAAAAACAGTCGACGTTGGCTAGGCAGCGATCCGCATAGAGAAGTTTGGTGATAGTATGAATGGGGGTAGGTAGGCGGGGATGTTACTGAACGGCAGGACTTCGGGGGTGAGCCTCAGGCCGAGTTCCTCAGTCATGAAGGCACGGCGAGCCAGGATACGAGCCCATGCTTCTGGATACTTTTCCTCGAGCTCCCTCCTGAGCTTAACGTCAGCGAGTGCAAGGGAGTCTTCGACGTTCGTCGTATAGTATTTTGTCCCCGTCGCAGGGATCACGTCGACGTTGATAGCCGTCCCCGAGGCGAGCCTCTCCTCCGATCCCTCGTAAACGGGGCTGCTCAGCCACTCCTCAAGGCTTGTGATGTGGCCGGGGTTTAGGTGGACGCCGAAGAAAGGATCGCCTATACGATCGTGGACTGCCTTCCAAAGCTCCCCCCCGGTTGCGCCTATCCGGAGCTTCTCGTACCACGAATCTATTGCTTCATAGTAGGGGGCAACGAGCCTAGGGACGTAGTCCCGGATGGTTTTCGGCAGCTCATCCTCCGACGCGACGACGAAGCCCGCTCTGGCGTTCAAGCCCCCCCAGGCGCCGTAGGCCACTGTGAGGGGGTCGCCGCGCTCGATGACGCGGTTACTAGGGCTCGGTAGACCCATGCGTGCCCTAGACCCCGTGCTGAGCATTAGGTGGCAACTGAGGGGGAGGCCGTTGAGCTGCATTAGGCGGACAGCCTCGTGTTCCGTCATGCCTGGGCGGAGGCCGAATAGAACGGCGCGTAGTGCCTGGCTCGTCTGTGTGCCTATATACTCGAAGTATGCAAGCTGGTCGACGTCGTTTACGGCGCGGATGCCATCGGTGGGGTGGAGTAGGAGCCTGTTTGCGTTTGTGACATTTCCCTTTCCAGCCATCCTCCTTATTGTGTCAGCGATGTAGCTGGGTATCTCGAGCGTCGTATCTGGTTGATCCACCTCGACGTCTGTGAAATATTTCCATCCAGCGACGCCTACCCTGCCGCCGCGTTTGACCCCGCCCGAACTCAGGATATTCTTGAGAGGCTTGCTCTCGCCTCGGGGCTGGCTTACTAGACTAAAGCTCTGGTAGAGGGTGATCCTTAGCCTTTTCTCTATGGGGCTTATCCCTGTATAGCCGAGCCCCTCATTGCCTACGATCAGAATGGGCTTTACCTCCTTCTTTAGATCTAGTATCAGAAGGGCCTCCTCGAAGCGCGGGTCGTAGCCTGTTAGCCATGCGATGTTGGCGTAGTGTTCCCTGTCCCCATAGACGACGAAGGAGTCATACCCACGCTCCCTCGCCTTATCACGAAGCTTGTTAATCCTATCTAGGTAGGCCTCAGGCGGGATAGTAGGCGCCCGGTTAGGGGAGCCGAAGTCAGGCAGCTTGAGTTCAGAAAGCTCGGCGTGGCGCGCCAACGGTTACACCATTGAGATTACAGGCACATTGTAGTTATCAGCCTTGGGAGGCTGCGGGGACCCTTGAATTCTTTAGCAAC
Source organism: Candidatus Bathyarchaeota archaeon RBG_13_52_12 (assembly GCA_001774245.1). Classification (GTDB taxonomy): domain Archaea; phylum Thermoproteota; class Bathyarchaeia; order TCS64; family TCS64; genus UBA8941. The sequence continues at coordinate 5,363 of MEZF01000111.1, read as the reverse complement.
TTGATAGGATGGTTGATCGATGGGTCACACAGGTTTCTACGTGGGCGTCGACTGCGGCTCGCAGGGAACGAAAGCTGTCGTCGTCGACGGGGAAGATGGTAAGGTTCTCGGAAGTGGCTACGTTGGCTACGGCTTCATAGAGGGTTTGCCACCTGGGCACCGAGAACAGCATCCATCCACTTGGGTTGAGGCAATGACAATGTCGATCAAGGACGCCCTAAGAGAAGCTAAGATCAAGGGCAAGGTCGTAGGTATGGGCGTCTCAGGGCAACAGCATGGCTTCGTCCCACTCGACGACCATGGGGAAGTCATTCGCCCCGCGAAGCTTTGGAACGATACGAGCACCGCCGAGGAGTGTAGGTGGCTCATCGAGCACCTCGGCGGAGTGAGGGAGGTGGTGAAACTAACCGGTAACACCATCCTGCCGGGCTTCACAGCGGGGAAGATACTATGGCTTCGGAGGCACGAGCCTGAGAATTACGCCCGTCTCGCGACTGTGCTCCTACCTCACGACTACCTCAACTACTGGCTCACAGGGAGAACGACGATGGAACCCGGGGACGCTTCAGGGACAGCCCTCATGGATGTAAGAACCCGGCAGTGGAGGAAGGAAGTCATCGAGATCCTCGACCCAACGCTATTCGTGAAAATGCCCAAGATTCAGGCATCCAGTGAGCCATCGGGCACCTTGAGGCAGGGTGCGGCAGATAGGCTAGGGCTCCCGGAGGGTATCCTGGTAAGCGCCGGCGGCGGTGACAATATGATGGGGGCTATAGGGACGGGGAATACCCGATCAGGTATCGTCACCGTGAGCCTCGGGACGTCGGGAACGATATACGCATTCTCGGGGAAGCCCGTCGTCGACCCCATTGGAGAAGCCCACGCCTTCTGCGATTCAACCGGGGCATGGCTTCCCCTCACCTGCACAATGAACGTCACCGTCGCCACAGAAGCAGTCAGGAGCCTACTAGCCCTCAGCTACAGGGAGTTGGAGGAGGCAGGGGGGGCGACGCCCGTGGGTTCTAACGGGATCCTCCTTCCACCGTACCTCACCGGGGAGCGGACACCAAACGTCCCCGATGGCAAGGGCGTTCTCTACGGGCTTACACCCGAAAACTTTAACAAAGGTAACCTCATCCGCGCCGCTATGGAGGGGGCGACGATGGGGCTCAACTTTGGCTTCAATCGCCTCAAGGAGATGGGTATTGAGCCGAGCGAGGTCCGCCTCACTGGCGGAGGCTCAAAGAATCGGGCTTGGAGGAGAATGTG
>MEZF01000111.1:0-4032 GCA_001774245.1 Candidatus Bathyarchaeota archaeon RBG_13_52_12 | reverse complement strand
CAGCGCTCCAAGCGCTCTGGACACAGGGTGGCAGTAGATCTATCTCGGAAATAACTGACGCCTTCGTCAAATTGGACGAGGCTACTCGGGCTAAACCGGACAAGGGAAACTCTGAGACTTATAGAAGGCTCCAGAGGCTGCAGGACAGGCTCAGCATGGACCTTAGGGACACCTTTGCTCTCTGACCCGGAAAACTGTTTTATCACTTCAGACATTTTCAACTCATGCTTGACCTGAGACCACAGAAGATTGAGAAGACCCTGGAGGAGATGCTAAAGCACCTCAAGGGGTCAAAACTGAGGCTACGCTTCAGCATTGGAGTTTGGTACTTCTATCCCGGAGGAGGACGCTTTCACGACGCCTACATAGAGAAAGGCACCATTGAGGACTGCATCGAGAAGATCAAGGAGATGAAGGACGACGGAGTCATAGACGGTTCTCTGGGTGTCGAGGCTCACTACCCCAACGAGGTAAACTGGGAGAATATTCACATCTACAAGGGACTCGAGAAGGAGACTGGCATCAGGCTCATAACATGCATCCCTATGCTCTTCTTTGACAAGCAGTTCGAGTTCGGCAGCCTCAGCAACCCCGACGCCAAAGTGAGAAAGTTCGCCATTGACCGCCTCAAGGATAGCCTCAAGCTCAATAAGGAGCTGGGGACCGACGTCTGCGTCATCTGGCCGGGGATCGACGGGTACGAGAACCCGTTTGGCCACGACTACTACGGGATGTGGAGTCGCTTCGAGAGTGCTGTCGCGGAGGCGATAGATGAGGTCCCCGCTATGAGGGTTGCGATGGAGCCGAAACCCTACGAACCTCGTGGAAACAACATATACAGGAACACGGCGAATGGGCTGCTATTCGCGAGAAACGTCGAGGCCCTCCTCAGGCATAGGGAGAACCTGAGGCTGCTCAAGGAAGGGCATGCGATGGTGGGGCTAAACCCCGAGGTTGGCCACGTCCTGATGGGTCACGAGGACCTCCCGGGGGCCTTTGCCTCCGTCCTAAGGGAGGGACGCCTCGCACACAGCCACTGGAACAGCCAGCCCCTTGGTAACTACGACCAGGACCTCAATGTCGGCGTCCTAGGTATCGACCAGATGCTTGCAACACTACTTGTCTTCAAGATGTACGATTACACTGGCTTCTTCGGCATCGACATAAACCCGGAGAGGATACCGGTGGATAAGGCGATCGCCCTCAACGTGAACGCCTTGAACGCGGGGGCGGAGGTCGTGAATAACCTCGACTATGAGACTCTCGTCGAGGCGATGAGTGACCCCGCAGGACACAGGGGAGCCATCGAGGAGACGCTGACAAAGGCGTGGGCGCCCAAGGATACGAAGTTGAAGAGGATCTCCCACTAATTTGACAGCGTGCCTGGTTAATTCCTTCTGGAATCTGGGCAGTGGGACCACTGCTTATATTTGGGCTCATTCATTTATCGTCGAAAGGTGGCTTCGTTGAGGGTCGCCGTCGTCGACAAAAAGAGGTGCAAACCGGATAAGTGTGATCTAGTATGCATCAGGTTCTGCCCAATGGTCCGAACCAGGAGAGAGGCGATCCGCGTCGGGGACGATGGCAAGGCTTACGTGGCGGAGATGATATGCAGCGGCTGCGGTATCTGCGTTAAAAAGTGTCCATTCGACGCCCTTCGTATAGTCAATCTCCCAGATGAGTTAAAGACTGATCACACCCACCGCTTCGGCCCCAACGCCTTCACACTATACAGGCTCCCCACCCTGAAGCAGGGAAGCGTCGTCGGCCTCCTTGGCCGAAACGGCATAGGGAAATCTACGATACTCCGCATACTCAGCGGGGAGATGGTGCCCAACCTCGGCAGCTACATGGAGCCACCGACGAAGCAGCAGGTCGAGGAGAACTACGCGGGGCAACCGATGTACGACTACCTAGATGCCCTCTATGGGGGCCGCATCCAAGCCGTCCACAAACCACAGTACGTGGACAGCATACCAAAGTTCATCAAGGGCACCGTCAAAGAGGTTCTGAGGAGATTCGACCAGCGTGGCATGCTGGAGCAAGTGGCGAAGGAGCTCGAGCTTGAGTACCTAATGGACAGGCCACTAGATGTCCTCTCCGGGGGTGAGCTTCAGCGAGTCGCCATCGCTACTGCAGTAATAAGGGACGCTAAGGTCTATCTATTCGACGAGCCGAGCAGCCACCTAGACATCTACCAGCGAACCAAGGCGGCTAGAGTGATCCGCAGCCTTGTCGACGCTGAGAAGATGGTCGTCGCAGCGGAGCACGACCTCGCGGTCCTCGACTACATGAGTGACGACGTCTTCCTCCTATATGGTGAGCCCGACGTCTACGGGATCGTAAGCCACATCCACACCGTGCGCGAAGGCATAAACATCTACATAAACGGCTACATCCCCGACGAGAACATCCGATTCCGGGAGTCCCCCATCAAATTCCACGATAAGCCCCCGAACATCGATAGAGGCAGGGCCCGCCCGCTGCTCCAGTGGAGCGAGTTGAAGAAGAGATATGGCGACTTCAGCCTCGACGTCGAGGCGGGGAAGATAGGAATCGGGGAGGTAGTAGGCATCCTCGGCATGAACGGGATAGGGAAGACGACATTCATCAAGATGCTCGCGGGGGTCGAGCAGCCCGACGAAGGCGCCGTATCCAATCCCGCACTCAAGGTGAGCTACAAGCCTCAGTACATAAGCAACAGCAGCGTCGACGGGACAGTGGAGCAGGTCCTACATAAGGCGGCTGGGGAGAAGTACGGGGAGCCGTGGTTCACAGCCGAGGTCATCGAGCCCCTCCACGTCCGCATGATGCTGGAGAGGGAAGTAAAGGTCCTCTCCGGGGGCGAGTTGCAGCGCGTCGCCATCGCGGAGTGCCTCAGCAGGGACAGCGAAATCTACCTCCTCGACGAGCCCAGCGCCTACCTCGATGTCGAGGAGCGCCTAGCAGTTGCAAGGGCGATCCGCCGCATCACCAAGATGAGGGGCGTAACAGCCTTCGTCGTAGAGCACGACATAGTCACCCAAGACTTCATAGCCGACAAGCTCATGGTCTTCACCGGGGAGGCGGGACGCAGCGGCCACGCGGGCCAGCCCTTGAGCCTCGAGGACGGTATGAACGACTTCCTCGAACAGATGGGAGTCACATTCCGCCGCGACCCCGACACCAAGAGGCCACGCGTCAACAAGCCTGGCAGTAAGCTAGATAGGGAGCAGAAGGAAACTAGGCGCTACTACTACTCTGGCTGAGCGCAGATCCCATCTGAATTAAGTCAACTACCCACCCCTAAAGGGGTGGGCTTGTAGTTCAAGCTCCCATCCGGGCAGACCACAATAGGCTGGTTGACAGCAGCCCTCCAACGAATATTCTTAGCCGCATTCAAGTCAGCGTTCTCATAAAACCCGCACCTGCGACACCTGAACTCAGATTGACTGACCCTGTTCAACTTCTCCGTATGCCCACACGTTGAGCACCTCCGACTCGTGTTCCTCGGGTCAACCATTAAAACGGGCACACCTGTCACCTTCGCCTTATACTCTACGAAGGCCCTCAACTGGCCGAACGCCCACTTACCATGCCTCCCCCGTTGCCCACGCCTAACCGTAACCCGAGAGCGTATACCCCTCAGATCCTCAAAGGCTAACGCCCTCTTCGTGCCTTTAGCAACAACCACCAACTCCTTACTGATCACGTGGTTCGTCTGCTTCTTGAATCTCCTCTCTTTTCCCGATAGCCTCCTAAGATGCCGCTTAGCGCTTTCTGTTCCCACGTGTTGAAGCTCCGCCTTCAGCCCAGTGTAGCGCCTCCTCGCCTTCTCGACAACGCCTCCCGAGTATGATACGCCGTCACTAGTTGTCGCGATGTTAACGATGCCGAGGTCCACCCCAAGGATGCCTTCCGGTGTCAGGGGCGGCTCCTCCAGCTGCTCAACGACGATGCACAGGTAGAACTCATCTTTGACGTATAGGAGGTCAGCCTGCCCACGGATTCTCCTCTGACCGAGCCTCGCGTAGCTTCCGACATGCATGGGGA
>MEZF01000110.1:53308-54439 GCA_001774245.1 Candidatus Bathyarchaeota archaeon RBG_13_52_12 | reverse complement strand
CACACGCGCCGAGTCTAAGCTCTTCAGGCAGTGGGGCTGCGACATAATCGGGATGACTCTTTACCCTGAGGTCATCTTAGCTAAGGAGGCTGAGATGTGCTACGTCTCCATTGCTATGGTTACAGACTACGATGTCTGGGCAGAAAAGCCCGTTACTTCCGATCAGGTCGTCGAAACAATGAAAGGGAACGCCGTGAACTTCAAGAAACTGATCATGGGGGCTCTTCCTGATTTGCCTGAGGAGAGAAGCTGCGGCTGCTGTGACGCCTTAAAGTTCGCTCTCCTCTAACGGGGGAACCCTCTTATTCGTTTCTAGAGTCTGTATCTCCGTGACCAAGCTTAACTACGTCTTCATGGTGCTGAAGGAGCACCCCTACGGAAGGGAGATGCTTCGGCAGCTACTCGCTGCGGGTTTCGAGCCAAAGGCAATGGTCGAGGAGGCGTCGTCTGTAGGCGACGAGGAGAGGGAGAAGTTCCTCACGAGGATCAGGGGCTTCCCGGTGGCCCCGACCTTCACGGAGCAGCTTAATGGAACGAGTATCGAGCGTTATTCTGTGCCACACCATAACAAGAGAGAGTCGAGGGAGTTAATCGAGAGGTTGAAACCCGACTTCATCGTCCTTGGAGGTACACGCATAATCAAGTCAACGCTTATCGCAATCCCAAAGGATGGCATGGTCAACAGCCACCCCGGCCTGCTTCCAGAGTGCCGCGGCTCAGCAAGCGTCGCCTGGAGCATCTACTTCGACATCCCAATAGGGTGCACTGTCCACTTTATCGACCCGAACATCGACACTGGCCCCATTATTAAGAAGCAGGTCATACCCGTTCACCGCGGCGATACCTATGAGAAGCTATGCTGGGAGACGATCTCCCTAGCTGGGGCGCTTATGGTCTACGCCGTGGACCAGTGGGCGAAGGGCACGCTGAAGGGCACGCCGCAGCCTGTCGGGCAGGAGGCACTAAAAGTCGCCCCCCCAGATGTGCTCGGTATAGTCTATAAGAAACTAAGAGACGGGACCTACAAGCACTTCGTCGGCTAGAATTCGGGACGCTTCTTGCCATTTTTTTTATCGTAAGACGCCTTGACCAGCCCGTAATACGGTGGGCTAGGCTTCCAGGGTCGGCTCT
>MEZF01000110.1:51132-53280 GCA_001774245.1 Candidatus Bathyarchaeota archaeon RBG_13_52_12 | reverse complement strand
GAAGAAATAGTTGCTGGGTAGCTCGATCATCTCCTTGCGGCTCCCGTCGATGCTCCAAGCGCTGAAGACTACGCCCGCCTTCTCGAGTCTTTCCCAGTAATCAGGGTTTACCTCCCACCTGTGACGATGACGCTCATGAATGACCTCGGAGCCGTACAGTTTGTAGGCGATTGTATCCGGCTTTACGTGAATTGGGTGGGAACCGAGACGCATCGTTCCACCCATCTTATCTACGCCTCTTTGCTCCGGTAGAAGGTCGATTACAGGATCCGTTGTACGAGGCTCGCATTCAGTGCTGTCAGCATCCTTTAGCCCGAGGACGTCGCGGCTGATCTCGACCACGCTGAGCTGGAGGCCGTAGCAGATGCCTAGGAAGGGCTTGTCACTTGTCCTACAGAACTCAATTGTTCGGACTTTGCCTAGCGCGCCACGCTTCCCAAACCCACCTGGGACGATGACTCCATCGAAGCCTTCAAGCACCTTCACCTTCTCGGGGTGTTTCTCGAACTCCTCCGTCTCTATCCAGTCGATGTTGATCCTGCACCCTGCGGCCGCCGCCGCATGGCGAAGAGCTTCGTTTACGCTAACATAGCAGTCGCGTAGTTCCGCGTATTTACCACACATTGCGATGCGCACGGAGTCTTCCGGCTTCTTGTACCTGACGACCATTTTCCGCCAGTCTACCCAATCGGCCTTCGGCTTGTCAAGTCCTAGGTACTCGGAGACGACGTCACCCATCCCCTGTCCCTCAAGGACCAGCGGCAACTCATATAGAGACTCCACATCGACACTCGTGAAGACGGCACGCTCCTCTAAGCTGCAGTAGAGCGCTATCTTCTGCTTGGCGGCGACTGGGAGTTCGCCCTCCTCACACCTCGCTGCGATGATGTCTGGCTGCAGCCCGATTGCACGCAGCTCCTTGACGCTGTGTTGCGTGGGCTTCGTCTTTGGTTCACCAACAGCGTCGAGGACGGGGACGAGGGTGACGTGTATGAGAAGTGTGTCGCCGCGCTTCTCTTCCTGCCTCATCTGGCGGAACGCCTCAAGGAAGGGGAGGCTCTCTATGTCCCCGACCGTACCACCACACTCGACGAGGACTACATCCGCGCGGCTCTTCTCTGCGACGAGGCGTATTCGGCGCTTTACCTCGTCGGTGATGTGGGGGATTATCTGGACACATCGACCCAAGTAGCCCCCCTCGCGTTCGCGCTGGATCACCAGCTGGTAGAGCTGACCGCTAGTAACGTTGTTCAACCCGGAGAGTTCCACGCCCAAGAACCTCTCATAGGCTCCGAGATCCATATCGGCCTCGTATCCGTCGTCGAGGACGAATACCTCGCCATGGATGTATGGGTTCATGGTACCCGCGTCGACGTTCAGATAAGGGTCGCATTTAATTGCGGTGACTTTGAATCCGCGCACCTGGAGCATCTTCCCGACGCTGCAGGTGATCAATCCCTTTCCTATGCCGCTGAGCACCCCTCCAGTAATAAAAACATACTTAGTCAACTGAGAGACCTGCCCATAATGCTCGAAGACTCTCCTTGGGACCTCTATAAACCCTTCGTAAAGTAAACTTTTTTCTAATAGATAAAAGATGTCAGTCTAGTAGATGAGGTTTCAAGATACATTATTAAAAAGCGTACTATACTTCTTACAATGTTGGGAGCGGGATCCTGGCATCCGTCGTTACGTTGATGCCTAGCTGCTTGAGCGGCGTCTCGTCCCCGTTATTTAGTATATGTGTCGTATGCATCTCGCATCCCCTTAACAACGCGAGCGCCTCTATGCATCTCCTCGCCTTCTCGTCCCCTACGGAACTCGCAGCGAGAGCGTCGAGGACTTCCTTGACGTCGAGGGAGGCGACGCTGCTCCCGAATATGCGCTTAAGCCTTATCATGCTGTCTATGACCTGGCGGGATATGACGTAGGTTTCATCGGGGAGCTCAGCAAGTATCTTGACCGCGTTTAGGATTGCAGCTGACTCTGCATGCATGAGGGGGCTATTCTTTCCCTTCGTGATTATGGTCTCTTCTCCTACTCTTAGTTCGAGGGCGGCGCCGCAGTATATTCCCCTGTGCCCTTTTCCCTCGCCTCTGCGGAGCTCTGCTTCTCTGGCGGCCATCCTCGCAGGGAATACCACTGACC
>MEZF01000110.1:23229-50949 GCA_001774245.1 Candidatus Bathyarchaeota archaeon RBG_13_52_12 | reverse complement strand
TGTCGGTCGGAGACCTGTACGCCGCCATTGGGTCGTCGGGTCCAACTAAGCGCTCGATCATCCTCCTCAAAATGGCGAAGTTCTCCACATCGCGGTTGTAGTTAATCGCGGTGACTCCATAGGCTGCTTGGTGGAATGGGTCGATGAGGTTATAATCACCGATGTCAGCAGTAGCTGCCTCGTAAGCTGTGTTGATAGGGTGGTTAAGTTCGAGATTCCAAATGGGGAAGGTCTCGAACTTCGCGAAGCCACTATTTATTCCTCTTTTCCTGTCCTGGTAAACCTGGCTCATCGCAAAGCTCATCTTGCCGCTCCCCGGACCCGGGGCGGTCACTATCACAATTCTCTTCTCTGTGGGGATGTACTCGGGCTTCCCGTACCCCTCGTCGCTCAGCACCTTATCTAGGTCGCTAAGATAGTTGGGGATCTCGTAGCCGATGAAGACGCGTAGGCCGCGGTTTTCCAGTCGCTGCTTAAATTTGAGGGCGCTCCACTCCCCGCTGAAGCGGTTGATGACGACGGCGGAGACGGGTAGCCCAAGCTCAGCGAGCTCGTTTATGTCCTTGAGGATCTGGTCCTCGTAGGGGAGCCTGCTGTCGCCGCGTATCTTTCTAGCCTCTATGTCTTTCGCTGATATGCAGTGAACGATCTCTAACTGACCACGGATGCGTTTCAGCATCTGGATCTTCGTGTCCAATGCGTAGCCTGGCAGCACACGGCTCGCGTGATTGTCCCAGCGGAGCTTGCCTCCGAACTCCAGGTAGAGCTTGTCAAAGAGTGAGACCCGTTGCTCGATCTTGGCGATCTGCGCATTCAGGTACTTGTCTGTGTTGAAGACGATTCTCGTCATCAAATTTTCCGCCTCAGATGGAGACAGGTGGATAAAGCGATATTACTTGTATCAGTCAGCCTTTCATCGGTCAATACAGGTACCTGTCTCGGCTAATAGTCGGATTTGGCTGTAGCCCCTTATTAAATCTACGCGGTGGCTATCCAGTGAACTCGAGGAGTTTCTCGACGGTCATCTCGGTCGAGCGCTTTCCCGTAAGTTCATCGATTACGATCTTACCAAATACCACGCTGTCAAGTGCCGACCCTTCGCCTCCGAATATTTTCTGGAGCCTCTGCTTGACTCCACTTACGTCCTTGCTCAGCTTCTCCGCGAAGAGGTTCATGACCATGGCCTTCTCGGAGTTGTCTCGGACGAACTCGACTCTCCCGGAGAACATCGCGGAGGCGTAGAGGTTCACGCAGGCACCCTCCATGATTCCCCTGTCGAGGACAACGAGTCCCCAAGCCTTCGGGTTCTTCTTGAGAAAATCCATCTTCTTACCTTCCCTCGAGCAATGGAAGTAGACCGCATTTCCCCCTTCATCATATACGTATCCGAGGGGGACTGCATAGGGCTCATCGCATTCCGACATGCTTAGAACAAAGTAATTCGAGTAACTCAGCAAACTTTTGAGAGCTTTTTTATCCTTAATCTCCCTGTCGAGTCTGCGCATGTGAAACTTCATAGAGTGATCATGCGTGTTGTTAGCTCAAAAACGTTGGTGAGATGAGGCTGTCGGCGGTCATCTCGCGTGGTTTAGGTATTTTCATTAGGGTTAAGATGGTCGGCGAGACGCAGCTTAGGCCGAGACCCATCCTTAGTTCAATCTTTTGAAGCTTCGGATCGTGGCTGACCAAGATGAATGGGACGGGGTTTGTGCCGTGGCTTGGGTTTGGCTCGCCATTGGTGTAGAACATCGTCTCGACGTTGCCGTGATCCCCCGTGATGAGGACCGTGTAACCCTTCCGGAATCCCGCTTCTACTACTCGCCCGACACAGTCATCTACGACTTCGCAGGCTCTGATCCCTGCCTGAATGTTTGCTGAGTGGCCTACAAGGTCGCCGTTGGCGAAATTGACGAGGATGAAGTCATAGACGCCTTTCCCTATCTCTGGGAGGAGCCTATCCGTTATCTCGTGGGCGCTCATCTCAGGCTTCTCCTCGTAGCTGGGTACCTTGGGGCTGGGGACGAGTATGCGGTCCTCGCCATCTACGGGATCCTCGATCTGGCTATTGAAGAAAAAGGTGACGTGGGCATACTTCTCCGTCTCCGCGATCCTGAGCTGCCTGAGGCCTCTACCCGCGAGAACCTGAGCGAGATTGTTCTCGACGGTGTTCTGGAGGAAGGCGACGGAGAGGGTGAGGTGTCTGTCGTATCCGCTCATGCAGACGAAGTGGACGCTGGGTAACTTTTTTCGGGGGAAGTGGTCGAAGCTTTTCTGCGTTAGAGAGTATGTTATCTGACGTGCGCGGTCGCTACGAAAGTTCCAGAAGATGACCGAGTCCCCAGTGTCGATGGTCGCAACGGGTTTTCCGTCCTCGACCATTGCTATAGGCTGGATGTAATAGTCCGTCGGATCACCTCTCTGGTAAGCGTGGTCGATGGCCTCGAGGGGATCGGTCTCCTTCCATCCCTCCCCCAGTGTTAATAGGTCATACGCCTTCTGTGTCCTGTCCCAGTTAGTATCCCTGTCCATCGCATAGTAGCGACCCACTATGCTCGCGATCCTGCCTACGCCTTTCTCCATAATCTGCCTCTGGGTCTCCTCTATGAATCCTTTCGCAGAGCGCTCTGGGACGTCTCGGCCGTCGAGGAAGCAGTGGATATAGACGTCCTTGATGGCGTTGCGACTGGCGAGTTCGAGAAGGGAGTAGAGATGGAAGGTAGATCCATGTATGCCTTGGTCGCTGAGGAGCCCCATTAGATGGAGGGCGGAGCCCTTATCCCTGCAGTTTTTAACAGCGCTGAGTAGGGCGTTGTTCCTGTAGAAGCTGCCATTGTATATTGCTTGGTTGATCTCCTCGAAGGGCTGCCAGACTACTCGGCCGGCACCCATCGTGAGGTGGCCGGGCTCAGAGCCGCCCTGAGTCCCATCTGGGAGACCAACGGCGTTACCAGTACACTTCAACAGGGTCCAAGGGTACTCCTTCATATAACGCGTGTCATTGGGCACCTTCGCCTGCCTTATGGCGTTGCCAAACGTCTCTTCGGAGTAGCCCCAGCCGTCGCGTACGATCAGTATGACTCTCTGGGCAGCCATAGCTAGGAGATTGGAGCATGGGGATAAAAAAGGTGGAGCTAAAGCCTCTCCCCATGTCGAAGCTACCATGCATGCTCTGTCTTGGTGCGTCATTTTTTATCCATCCTCACTGAGGATTCAGGTGTGATGCTTTTTGGTTAACTGGGAGTGGTCAGCGATGACTTGGCCTGAGTTAGAGGCCAAGATGAAGGAGACGCGATTGGTCGTCGTACCAGTCGGCTCTGTCGAGCAACATGGTCACCACCTCGGCGTCGGCGCCGACTGGATGCAGTCGTGGGAGATGTCGAGGAGGGTGGGGGAGAAGACCGGGTACCCTGTCCTGCCTATCCTCCCATATGGTGTCTCTAGCCACCATAAGGAGTTCCCTGGAGTAATCACCCTCAGCTTCCACACTTACCAGAAGGTGGTCGAGGAGATTCTCGGCTGCCTCGCGGCGAATGGTGTTAAACGTGTTGTCTTCATCAACGGGCACGGTGGAAACAACGGCGCAATCGCTGAGGCTGCGAAGGAGGCGCGGGACAAACACGGGATCCTCTGCGCCATAACTACCTGGTGGGATGCCCTCGGGGAGCGGAAGGTCCTCGGCCACCCAGCTGAGCAGCACGCAGGCTATGCCGAAACGAGCTTCACAATCGTCTCCCGCCCAGACGCAGTAAGGATGAATAAGGCGAGGCTGACAGCGACGAAACAGACCGACGAGGATATCCAGCTCGTGAGGGCTGGGCTTGCCAAGTTCAAGGGGGGATTGGTCAGGATACCCCTGAGCACAATCGACGTCTCAGACACTGGCTCGATGACGGAGGCCCATCCGGATGATTTCCGTGGTACCACAGACTACTCGAGGGTTACGCCCGAGTTTGCAGAAGGGCTTATGGACGAGGTGGTCGCGTGGCTCTGCGACTTCGTTAAGGAATTCGAGGGATTCCAGGATCCCAAGAGAGAGCTAAAGAGACCTTAGAAAGCCCGGTCTAGAGGGGGAGCTTCTTCCCGTCGACGTTGAGTAGCTGCCTCCACCTCTCGACGGCCTGTCCCTGGATGTACTCGTACTCCGAGTCATCGAGGTGCCTGAACCGGCCCTGTAGGATCAGAGCCTCCTTGACGGGCTTCAACTCACGAGGCTTGTAGGTGAGCTTGAAGTTGTTTCCTCCGGTGACCTCGTAGAGAGGCCATATACCGGATTCGACCATTAGGCGAGCGACCTTTATTGTGCGGGCGGGATCGAATCCCCACCCTGTTGGGCAGGGTGACTGGACGTGGATGTATTTGAAGCCCTTGAGTTCCTTGGCGTACTGTAGTTTACCGATTAGATCGTTTGGGTATGCGATGCTCGCGGTTGCTACATATGGGATGTTGTGGGCAGCCATAATGAAGGGAACGTTCTTCTTGTTAGACTTCTTGCCTCTGCTTTCCGATGCGACGGGCGTCGTCGTGGTCGATGCGTAGATTGGCGTCAGGCCGCTGCGTTGACCGCCCGTGTTCATGTAGGCCTCGTTATCGGCGCAGATCCATAGGACGTTCTCATTGCGCTCAGCCGCTGCGCTCATGGCCTGGAGTCCGATGTCGGCGGTCCCCCCGTCTCCGTAGAAGCCGACGACGATCATCTCCTTTCCCACCGCCTCGAGGCCGTTCGCTATTCCAGAGATGAGGGCGCCTCCGCCCTCGAATACAGTCCCCCTCCAGTAGAGGGGGATGCTCCCCTGGAGCGCTATCCAAATACAGCCGGGGACACTCGTGTAAACGGTGTTTTTGCCCAGCACCTTGAAGGTGATTCTAGCTAGGGTGGCGTGGCCGCATCCCTGGCAGCTGCTGTTGCCGAGGGCCATTATCTCCTCTCCCTCGACTCTCTGGAACGGTGTTGGTTTACTCATTCTAGGCGCCCCCGACCCACTCAACAGCGGTGGGAACCGGCTCACTTACCGACTTGAGCGTCTTCTCCGCGATCCTCCTGATCATCTGCGGCGTAACCTCATCGCCAGACATGCCTGTGTGGAAGCCTAGTACCTTCGGCCTCTCCGCAATGTCGTAGATTGCGCTCCTAGTCTCGTTTAGGACGTTGCCGCCGCCCCCCAAGCTGATGTTCCGGTCGATGACCCCGATGGCATGATACTTCTTCGCGAGCCCTCTGATCTCGTCGACTGGGAAGGGGCGGTAGCACTTGAGCTTGATGAGGCCGACATTCTTCCCCTCGCTGCGCAGATCATCCACGACGACGCGAGCGGTGGATGCGATGGTGCCCATCGCAGTGATCACTGCATCCGCGCCTTCGCAGTTGTGCTCCTCGATGAGGCCATTACCATAACTACGCCCGAAAGTCTTCTCGAAGCCCGCGTTGACCTCCCTGATGACCCCGAGGCTGCTCCTGAACTTCGTGTCATGCTCCAGCCAAGCCTTCTGGCTACCATACATGCGGCCTTGCCTCTTCTTCCACTCCTGAACAGGGAGGTGGATATCAGGCGCCCAAGGCGCCTTGAGCGGCGGAAGCCACTCGTCGACCATCTCCTGGTCAGGGACCTCAACGGGTTCCGCGGTGTAGCTGAGTATGTATCCGTCGATGCCGAAGACCGTTGGCGTGGAGAGGCGAGGATCCTCAGCTATCTTATAACTCATCAGCGCGGTGTCGAGGGCCTCCTGGTTGTTCTCGCAGTAGAGTTGAATCCAGCCGTTGTCCCGCTGCGCCATGAGGTCTGTGTGGTCCGGCTGCATGCTCTTGTTACTCCTGTGGACTACTCCCATGACGACAGGTAGGTCGGCGCCCTCCATCATGGGGTGGTGCATGAAGAAGAGACCGGGACCCGAGGTCGCCGTGAAGACGCGGGCCCCGGCGAAGCTTGCCCCCTGCACTGCTACCATGGCGCTCAGCTCCGACTCGACCTCTATGAAGTGCGCCTTCATCTCGCCGTTGGCGATGAACTCGGCGAGATATTGGACGATGGTTGTCTGAGGCGTAATGGGGTACGCGGATATCACCTGGACCCTCGCCAGTTTCGCACCATAGGCGACGGCTTTGTTTCCGACCATGAGCTCAGTATGCGGCAAGTCTTATCCCTCCTTCTTCTCGCTCTCCATCACCATGGTGATGGCCTTCGTCGGGCATTCCTCGGCGCAGACTCCGCACCCCTTGCAGTAGATGTAGTCGATTGTGCTCTTCCTCTCCATCATGTTAATGCTGTGCTCGGGGCAGAAGGTCCAGCATATCTGGCAGCCCGTACACTTAGCGGGGTCGACGATTGGACGGAAAGTGCGCCAGTCGGCGCGGCTGTTCGCCGGTGGCAATGCGACCTTCTTTAATTCCTTGACGACCCTGTTCTTCCCAACGATTGTGGAGTTATAGGCCTTCTCAACGGCCTTGATGTTCGTGTCTGCCATTCGACCTGACATCTCCGTTTTGACAGCCTCGATGAGGGACTCTAGTTTGACCTCGCCTGTTCCCTTGGCGAATGCGCCGAGTATCGCTGTATTCGTGATGGGGCGACCGATGGTCTCGAGCGCCACCTTGGTTGCATCCACGGTGGCGACTTTATACTCCGAAGTGAACTCTATCTCCTCCGGAGGCGAGGCACTGTTGATTATGATTGTACCTCCAGGCTTCAGCCCTTCCGTAATATTCACCGTGTTCCTGAGGAGAGGATCGAGGACCACGACGTAATCAGGCTCATGTACCAGACTTCGTATCATCCTGCTTTTCTCACCTATGCGGACAAAAGCCGTGACGGGGGCTCCTCGCCTCTCTGTCCCATACATGGGAATGGACTGGCTATGATGCCCCTCAAGGAAGGCCGCTATGGCGAGTACCCTGGAGGCGGTTACGGCACCCTGGCCTCCCCTACCGTGAAAGCGGATCTCGATCAAGATTATCTCAGGAAGAGTAGATACGGTGGTTAAGAGAGTTTGCATAAATACTAAGCGAGTTTAGCCTACCGAACTTGGAAGGGTACGAACCGCCTGTAATTACTTAGCACCCTGGTTAGGGCCTGGTCTAGTGTCACGTTCTTCTCCTCCTCCACCTCGATGATCTCCTTGATCGACTCGAGAGCCCTGAGGTTCTGTTCCGATATCTCACCTTTCTTCATCGTTGGTCGTGGTTGGGTCGACGCGTCTGCTTTTAACTCCGACTCAGGTTGCATGATTTCCTAAAGGAAGGGCATTGGGTACTCACAACATGTGAGTAGGAGCTGTGATTTAGCTTTAAAAGCGGTGGTGCGCCCCGCTCATATCAGTGAAAAGATGTGAGGTTCGAGACGTTCGTCAAAGACGTCAGGAAAGCCCTTGAGACAGTTGATGGTGACCTCTTCGTGGAAAACGGGACAGTCGACGCTCCTAAGGCTGGACTCCACGTCTCGGGGTCGACGAAGTGCAGAGGCGACTGTCGCTTCATCGGGGACGTGTTCACATCGGAGTTGGAGGCTCACCGTGGTGAGGTCCTCGTCGAGGGAAACCTCACAGCGGACAGGCTCGTGAAGACGCGTGGCTCCCTCGAGGTCAAGGGAGATTTGAAGGCGGACCGCGTCGAAGTCCATAAACACGCGGATATAGGTGGCTGCCTCAACGCCCACGAGGTCGACGTTGGCAACTCCCTAACTGTCGACGGGGTCGCGAAGGCGCACAGGGTAGACGTCGGTGGCTCGCTCCGCTGCGGATCTGACGCCGAGTTCGACAGGATCGATATAGGGGGCTCCGCGGAGGTTAGGGGTGCGATCCGTGGCGAGAGGATCGACGTTGGTGGAAGATTCGTTTGCCTCGGGAGGGTCGTCTCCGACTACGTCGACATCGGCGGCTCCTTTGAGGCGGGGGAGGTCGAAGTCGGTAAATTGGACGTCGGCGGCACCGTCGCAATCGGTGGGGGTAACGTAGGGAGGAAGGTCGATGTCGGCGGCACCTTCCGGTCCACTGGTCCACTCAGGTTTAGCGTCATAGATGTCGGCGGTGTTGCTTCCCTCGCCGGCGGCGTGGGCGAGGACATCGAAGTTGGAGGTAAACTTGATAGCGAGGGGAGCCTGACGTTCAATAAGCTTGAAGTCGGCGGTGTGGTTAATATCAAGGGTGACGCCATAGGCCGAAGCGTCAGCGTTGGTGGGCTGTTCCACGCCACCGGCAGGGTCAAGCTCGAGGAGGAGCTTAGCGTCGGGGGGGCTGTTGAGGTCGGTGGCTCGATCGAGGCGGAGGTCGTCAAGATAGGTGGGGCTGTTAGGGCGGAGTCGGTTGTCGCCCTACGGAGCATCGAGACGCACAAGATCAGGACGGTGAAGGGTGCCAAAGCGGACCGAATCGAGATAGATCGCAGGGGCGAAGCTCTCGGTCCACTTGTCGGGCGGGAGGTGGTGCTCCAGCGCGGTGCTTGTGCCGAGGACGTTTGGGGGGATCGGGTCGTTCTTCTCAGCGGAGCGCGTGCAAGGAACGTCTATGCGGGCGTCTTCGAGGCCGAGGAGGGGAGTGACGTCACAGGGAGCATTCTCTTCACCGGCGAGTTGCTTGCGGAGCGTGGCTGCCACTTCACTGCCCAACCTGAGAAGGCTGAAAAGCTCCCGGATAGACCAATCTAGCGGGGGCGGCGTGCTTGGAGCGGCGGACGCGGTACGACATCTACGCCGATATCCTGGAGGTCATCATGAAGCGTGGAGTCATGGGCGTTACTAGGATTAGCTATGGCGCTAACCTCCCAGTCGATCGCGCTAAGGAGGCGCTGGAGTTCCTCTCGGAGCGAGGGATGGTGAAGGAGGCCGATTACGGAGGGAACAGGGGATACGTCATCACAGCGAAGGGGGGCGAGTACGTCACCGCTCACAGGACTGTGAAGCGGTTCATAGACGAGTAGGCACGCGCGTAAGCGAAACCGTTTAAGCCCCTCGTACCCGTTGATCCCTGATTCCGATGTCTGTTAAGGCTATTGTTGGTGCGACTCTGATAGACGGGTCGGGGAAGAAGCCTCTGACCGACGCAGCTGTCGTCGTTAGGGGGGAGAGGATAGATGCCGTGGGTAGGCAGGGGGATGTGGAGATCCCCGATGGCGCCGAGGTCATCGAGGCCTCTGGGAAATGGCTTATTCCAGGTCTCATAGATCTCCACGTTCACCTCTACAGCAGCGGATTCGTGCCGGTGCCCACGAAGGGCTCCGAGATTGCATACGCTGGGATGGTAGCCTACAATAATCTCCGTCAAGCGCTTCAAACCGGCGTGACAACGCTGCGCGCCGTTTCGGACAGAGACCACATAGATGTGGCGATGCGCGACGCCATCGAACGTAGACAGATAATTGGCCCACGCCTATTCGTCGCCGGTATAGGCATCTGTATGACAGGTGGACACGGCTCTGGCATCCCGGGTACGATCCACGAGGTAGATGGCCCCTGGGCTGTTCGTAAGGCAGTGCGTGAGGAGGTTAAGGTGGGGGTTGACTTCATCAAACTTCTTAGCAGCCACCGGACGGATTACAGGGAGTTCACTCTGGAGGAGATCGAAGCGGGAGTCGACGAGGCGCACGCCCATGGTAGGAAGTGCGCTCTACACGTCGCCAACTTCGTGGGAACGAAGATGGCGGCTGATGCAGGTGTAGACACCATAGAGCACGGTAGCTTCATCGATAAGGAGACCGCTGAGAAAATCGCTTACAAGCGGATAGTGCTTGTGCCAACGCTCTGGGTGAAGAACCACATACCCGAGAGAACAAAGAAGGCGAAATTGGAGCAGGCAAAGACCGGCATCTGGAACCTATACGGGCGGGATTTGGAGCAGACCGAGTCATGGTTTGAGGGCTGTGTTGAGCAGCTACCGAATACTATGAAGCTGGTGAGGTCTAAGAAGGTGAGGATAGGGGCGGGGACGGACAACGTCTTCGGTGACCAAATGTTCGCCATGTTGCCGGAGGAGATAGAGTGGATGACCCGGTATGGCATGTCTAACATGGAGGCCATCGAGTCCGCGACGCGTGTAGGCGCTGAGGCGATGGGCGTCGAAAAGGCTTTGGGCACGGTTGAAGGGGGCAAGTTTGCTGACATGATCATGGTCTCTGATGACCCTCTCAAGGACATTACTGCGTTAAAGAGGGTCGGCTGGGTGATGAAGGGAGGTGAGGTAATTCCGCAGCACCCGGAGTGGAGGCGTCGCCCTATACAGGATCCGCAGGAGACTGTTTGAGTGGAGCACTTCACTCCTTCTGCGTAGGCGTACACGATTTGATGAAAACTCGAACGCCTCCTCCGCAGCCTATTAATTACTCGGGAGCATCCATCTCCCTGATCCTATTTGGCTGAAAAGCCCGTTTATTACGATATCCGAGCTGAGCTGTGGAGGCGGAGCTGGGAGGCGGCGAAGCCCCTCGACATCTTCTTAGAGGGGGCTCCTCAGGACCAGGCGCGACGATGGCTCGAATCCGAAGACAGGACTCCTGTGTTAGCCGACGAACAGAAAACTCGCCTTAGGGGCTACAACCGGACCATCAGGATACTCATGGAGGCTGCGCTGTGGTGCCTCGACTGTGCGAGGGTCGCCCCTTACCTCAAGAATATTGTGGAGGCGATTGGAGAGAAGGCGGAGCTTCGCTTAATCGACCGGGATGCCTCCCCCGGGCTAAGAGACGAGTTAAAGGTAATGGGGGCCCCCCGGATACCCCGAGTCGTCGTCCTCAGCGAGGATTGGTTTGAAGTCGATCGCCTGGGCGACCGCAGCCTCAGCGTCTACAGGAGTAGGATGGCGCGTGAGATAGGTAGAGGGGTGAACCGCGGCATCCTCAGCTCAGCGGCAAGACAGGTGGAATACTGCGAGTGGATTGACGCAGTCGAACGGGCACTGATAATACTCAGAACCGCACCCGCTTTGAGGAAGCGGTACAATGACTAACCTTCATAGAGGATATTATATCCCTCAACGTATCTTCTTTTTCGTGAGATTCTTCGAGGTATTGTCTTGGCAGATACCGTAGTTGAGGTACCCGGCCAGCCCTGGTTCAGGGACAAACCCCTTCTACTCACCTTCCCCTCTGCTTGGAAGGTCCAGCGATGTAAGATGGCATGTGAAGGTCGTAAGATGCTGACTAGGGCTCAGATAAGGAAAGCTATAAGGAACCCGTTGGGGGCGAAGCCTCTCGCTAAGCTGGCGAAGGACCGGAATGAGGCTGTCATTATCTTCGACGACTCGACCCGCCCAACGAAGGCCTTCCAGTATGCGCCAATAGTGCTGGAGGAGATAAGGAAGGCGGGGATAAAGGATGACTGCATCCGATTTGTGGTTGCGCCAGGAAGTCACGGCACCTTTGGCCGCCAATTCTTCGCTAAGAAGCTAGGCGAGGACATCCTTGATAGATACCCGGTTTACAACCATAATCCCTACGAGATGTGTAAGCACGTTGGCACGACAAGCTACGGGACGCCCGTTTGGGTGAACGCCGAGGTGATGGCGTGTGACCTCAAGATAGGCATCGGGAGCGTCCTCTACCATAGGATGAGCGGCTTAAGCGGAGGCGGAAAGATAATCTGCCCTGGAGTAGCGGGGATAGAGACCATTCGCCAGAACCACGGCCCCGTCGGGGGCTTCGGCCCAGATCTAGAGCCTAACGCCACTACTGGCTACCTCCTCAACGAATGCAATATACTCCGCCTCGACGCGGAGGAGGCCGCACGCATCGCCGGCCTCGACTTCAAGGTCGATTCCGTCCTCAACCTCCAACGTGACCCCATAGAGACGTACGCTGGCGACTTCGTTCAGACTCAGAGGAAGGCCTCCGACGGTGTCATTCGCTGGCACAGAACAGAGTCCCCTCAGGGTATGGATGTAGTAGTAGTCAACAGCTACATGCGCGCCAACGAGCCCTACCTCGGCTTATGGCCGGCGCAGGAGTCGGTTAAGCAGAACGGCTCCGTTGTCTTAATTTGCAACGACCCGGACGGCGACATCAACCACTGGATATTCAACCATCACGGGAAGTACATCGGGGCGAGCCTCTGGAGTGGTAAGGCACGGAGCTTGAGCCGGGGCGCTCGCCTGATAGTCTACAGCCCCTACAGGCAGAGGAGCCTCGAGGATCGACTCGGTGCACCAGGTACAGTGATATGGTGCAAGAATTGGGAAGAAGTCATAGAGGAGCTAAAGAAATACCATGAGGGAAGCCCGAAGGTCGCTGTCTTACCTGATGGCACAAGCGGGATACCTGAGTCTTACCTCTCTAAACTCAAGAAGTAACAGATCATCCTTCGGACCTATACACCCACCTGGGAACATTATCGGGTTTTATAACAGGTTCGCGCGCATGCGTAAGCATCCTTCGAACAGTCACCCTGATCGAAATCTAGACACAATTATTTAGAAGCAAGGCGTCCCCCAATAGACCCATCATGGTCAAGAAGGCGATCCAGATAGACGAAAAGGATAACGTCGCCACCACAACGGGAGAGGTTGACATCGGTGAGCAAGTCGAGGTCATCAGCCCCGATGGAAAGGTAATATTGAGGCCCGAGATCAGTGAACCCATCCCGTTCGGCCACAAGCTCGCTATCAAACCCATCAAGAAGGGCGAGAACATAGTCAAATACGGTGAGGTCATAGGCGTTGCCACCCGGCCTGTCAAAGCGGGCGCGTGGGTGAACACCCACAACGTCGGCAGCGCACGCATGCCTACGAAGGGCAAGGAGGAAGAGATACTTTGACCCTGTTCATGGGCTACAGGCGCCCTGACGGCGGCGTCGGTGTACGCAACCACCTCCTAGTTCTAGCCCCCATCGACTGCAGCTACGAGCCAGCGAAGAAAATCGCGGCCCAGGTCGATGGGGCCACAGCCGTCACCCAATACCACGGATGCGGAAAGGACCCCGTCCTCGTCCATAATCTCGTAGGGACTGGCCTCAACCCAAATGTCGCAGCCATACTGGTGATCGGTCTAGGGTGTGAGGCCCTCACGGTTGACACTGTAGCCGAAGGCATAAGACCGAGCGGGAAACCCGTTGAGACTCTCATCATACAACAGGAGGGCGGCACCCTCAAGACTCAGGAGAAAGCCGTCCGCATACTCCAGCGCTGGGCGCAGGGGGTGGCTCAACTCAAGCCAGAGCCCTTCCCCCTCTCCCAACTCACCCTCGCCGTTGAGTGCGGCGGCAGCGACGCCACGAGCGGCCTGGCAGCCAACCCCGCGGTTGGTGTCGCCTGCGACAAACTCATCGACGAGGGTGGTGCAGTCATCTTCAGCGAGCCCCAGGAGATGATAGGCACGCAGCACATACTCGCCCGCCGAGCCGTTAACAAGAGAGTCGCCTCTGACATCTACAAGTTGATCGATCAGGATGAGGAACGGCTTAAGGCGATCGGCGTGGACAGTCGCTGGATGAGCGCCGGGAACATCGATGGTGGTCTCACAACGATCGAGGAGAAGAGCCTTGGCGCAATCCGCAAGGGAGGCACACGCCCGATCCAGGGTGTCCTCCAAAACAACTGGGACCGGTTCGACCGCCCTGACGGCCCAGGCCTCTGGCTCCAGGACGGCACCGGCTTGGACGTTCCGAGCGTAACCCATATGGTCGCGGCGGGGGCGCAGATAGTCTGCTTCACCAGCGGACAGGGGAGCACAACGGGTCACGCTATCGCTCCCGTCATCAAGATCACGGGCAACCCCTTGACCTACCAGCAGATGGAGGACAACATGGACATAAACGCGGGTACTATCCTCGGCGGCTCCGAGAGCTTAAACAGCGTCGGCCAGCGCATCTACGAGTCGATAATCGACACAGCCAACGGGAAGAAGACAAAGGCGGAGGCCTTGGGGTACCGCGACTACATTGTGTTCTGCAGGAGCAGGGCAGCTGAGCACATGCTCGGCCACTGCTAAAAGTTCTTAGACTTATATCAACACAGCGTGCGAAGATAGGATCGCTTCATTTATGCTAATTATCGGCGAGTACGACTTCGTCGTACTCCTTCTCAAGCTTAAGCTTGTGCCCCGCCTCCATCTTAGCGAACTCTTCCCACATCCTCGCGAGGGGGTGTCCCTTGTATTGCTTGGCGAGGGCCATGTAGAACTCGTTGGCGGTTTTCTCGCTCTTCGCCGCGAAGATTAGGATGTCCTGATAGGTTGCGTCCTTGCTTAGAGGTTCGCCTTTGAGTGGATCGGAGACGCCGAGATCTTGCACGACGCGTGTGAGGTCGGACGCCTTCGAGGAGTCCATCACCTTCTTGGGGTCCTTGAGCGCCTTCTCGAAGTACTCGGCGTGCTTTGTCTCGTCGCCAGCGAGTTCTTTGAGTAGCTGCTTGGATCCTGGGTTCTTGACCATCTTCTGGGCGTCGGTATACAGTTTCATTGCGCCCTGCTCCATGGTTAACCCGACGTGTAGTGCCTTCTCGACCGTCCATCCGTCGATCTTCATAGGTATCTTGGTATCCTCTCTACGGCGCGATATAAAAATTCTGAAAAATAAGTGTCAGCTTTCGATGTAAACCGCGACCCTGCAGGTCTTTGGCAGGAACATGTAGAGCCTCTGCCTGCCCCTGTCGAACGCGAAGGTGCCGGCGCCTTCCTCAGTCTTGATCTGATTAACGATCTTCATCTCAACTAGGTCGATTGTGACGAGCAGACCTGGCTTGGCGAGGGCGCAGTACAGGAATTTCCGTGTCCCGTTGAACCAGGTTACATCGGGCTCCCCTGGTATCTTCGCGCTGCATATCTCGGTCCCCTTTTCCAGGTCCATGGCGACGACCGCGCCACCGTCACAGGCTATGTATGCCTCCCTACCGTCTGTGCTTAGGTCGATTCCGTGTGGCCCGTGGAATGGTACCCGAACGATTTCGCTAAGCTCGCCTGTCCGCGGGGAGAGCGTAACGTAACCTGAGGGCTCCCTAATATTGATGACAAACCTGTCGATGTGAGGGCTGTATTTGCACCACCTCGGTCTACCCGGCAGTTTGATTGACTTGAGGATCTGTCCCCTGAAAGGATCGACGAACCTGGCGTGTATGTCGGCTGTATCCGCCGCGAGGAGCACGCCGTGGTCGTCGTCCCACGCCAAGCCATTAGGCTTCGATCCAACTTGGATCATCTTGTTCAGGGTCCCCTTGGCAGCGTTTATTACGAGTATCTTACCGCTTCCCCTGCTCGCGGCGAATGCGAGGCCATCCGCTTGGGAGCAGACTACACCGCTCGCCTCTGGGCAGCCGGGTATGGTCTTGATGAGGGTGGCTCGGACGCCGTCTATTAGCTCCACAGTCCCTGTGGCCGTGTGGGCGATGTAGACGTAACCGTTCGCCTCGTAGACGTCACCGTGGTCGAAGCCACCTGACCGGTGCTGTGGAATTGGGATGTAACGTTCTAGCCTGAGAACCACGAATCGAAGTAGTCAGAGGAGCATTTAGTACTTCGCATGCGTATGGTACACCCTTTGGGAGGTGCTGCTACCGATGTGCTACATTTTTCGCCGTGTGAGAGAGTCTAATCATCATACGAAATACAATAATAAGGGTGAGCACCACCTCTTCCGCTGTGAAGCATAAGGGGAGCCCACGCGTCGAAGTCATCGCCACCGGCGACGAACTTATCTACGGCAGGATTCTTGACACGAACAGCAACTGGCTAGCTAAGAGGCTCGCGGAGATTGGGGCGGAGCTTCGCCGTGTCACAATGGTCGGCGACGACTATGACGACATTAAGGATGTGCTCCTTGGTGCCTTCGACAGAGACGCAGAAATACTCGTTTTCACAGGTGGCTTGGGTCCCTCAGAGGACGATTTCACCGTCGACGCCATCGGCCGTGCACTGGGAAGAGAGGTCACGACAGACACTATCGGCTTCCCGAAGATTAGGGAGATATATGAGCGACGCGGATCCGACCTTAAACGTGGTGCTAGAATGGCACGCATCCTTGAAGGCTCTGAGGGAATACAAAATCACGTAGGCATGAGTGTCGGAATGAAGCTTCTCCATAACGGGAAGCTCATCTTCACCCTCCCCGGAGTTCCCCAGGAGATGGAGGGAATGTTTAATGAGCACATCGCCCCTGTGATCGAGGCTGAGGCGAAGCACAAGCTCCTAGGGCACACCTACGGCATCGCTATGGTGTGGAAGGACTTCTTCCCCGTCTACACCCAGCTGCAGATGGACTACCCCGAAGTCTACATAAAGAACGCAGCAACCCCACCGGAGGCGGAGGAGGATAGGAGCAAGGTGAAGGAGATCAAAGTCGATATAGTCATCCAAGGCGCGACCATGGGGGAGGCAGAGAAAAAGATGAAGGCCTTTATGACCGAATACAAGCGCCGCATCGACGCTGCCGGCGGGGGCACTGTACGCCGACTCTGACCCCGAAAAGTTTTACCCTGCCGAGGAGACTTCTCCAGCGAATCCAGTTGCTATTCCGCGTCTACCTTGAGAAGGAGCTGTTCATGGAGAAGGTGAGAGTTGTCAAAGCGAACGGCGATGGTGTTGCCCTGAAGGATGATTCTGGAGTGACCCGAGTTCTCGATGGCGTCTACGTCGCTGAGGTAGAGGGTGTAGCGGGCTTCATCACTCTCCGCCACGTGCAACCAGTTGCCCGAGGGCCCTGAACTCGGCGCCTTGGAAGTAGGCATTGAGCTTCTTGGGGAGTTCATCGACGTGGATAGCCACTTGCTCCCAAGTGTCCCTATCGCGGAGGGTTAGTACGCCCTTTTCCATCGTCGTATAGTCAATGGTGATGGCAAGTGGGGTACCGACCTCGTCCTGACGGGCGTAGCGGCGGCCTATGCTGCCTCCCTCATCAAAGGTCGCCCTATAGCCCTCGGAAAGTACCTTGTCATACACGGTCAACGCCTTCTCAGACAGCCCATCCTTAGTGACGAGGGGCTGAACGGAGACCTGGTAGGGGGCGAGGGTCCTGGGGAAGTGGAATATGTTTCTCTTCTCCTTGGGCGTCTCCCTTTGCTCCCAGGCCGTCTCCATGGCGACGAACGTGAGCCTATCTAGCCCGTATGATGGTTCGATGACGTGGGGTATGAAGCGTGTCCCGTTCTTTCGGAGGACACTAACGTCGACGCCACTGCCCTTCTGGTGGGCCTTGAGGTCGTAGTCGGTTCTGTTGGCGTGACCGGCGACCTCGATCCAGCCCCAGCTCCGGGTCTGGACCTCGTGGTCGAAGGTCTGGCTACTGTAGTGGCTTCTCTCAAGGGGTAAGTGGGCGCGGTACTGTTGCCTCTCGGGGGGGACGCCTAGGGACTCCAAGAAGCGCTTGCCGACTCCCATGAAGTAACCCTGCCACTCGGTTAGGACGAGCCCTTTCGCGACAGCCTCCTTGATGGTGATCTCTAATGGCTGCTTGGCTTCTCTCTCCTCCATATCCTCCGTGATGATGCGAACCTTCTCACCCTCTACTTCGCTCAGCCACTGGCAGGAGGGGTTTACAGGGTCGAAGAATAGCTCAAGCTCCATTAGTGTGAACTCGCGCAGCCTGTGTACGCCTCTGCGGGGGCTGACCTCGTTGCGTAGAACCTTACCCTGCTGGCTTATGGCGAAGGGGATTCGCTCCCTATTGGCTTGGTAGCAGCGCTTGAAGTTAGTGAACATGCCCTGGGCGGCTTCAGGGCGCAGGTAACCGACCTCGCCACCCGTGGCGCCTATCTGGGTCTGGAACATCGTGAGAACAAGCGTCGGCTCCTTTAGCTGTCCACCACAGACGGGGCACTTGACATTGTTCTCCCTAAGGAGCCTCTTTATAGCGTCCCCGCCCTGCGTTTCGACGTGTTCCATTCCCGTCTTCTCCTCGATGAGGTGGTCGGCGCGGAATCCGCGTCCACACTGGCTGCAGGAGGAGGCGTACTCCTTGAAGTTAGCGAGGTGGCCACTCGACTCGAAGACCTTGCTGCTGTTCACGATCGGATCCTCGATCTCGAAGAAGCCCTGTCTTCTGACAAAGTACTCCCTCCACTGCGCCTCGATGTTCCGCTTGAGCTTTACGCCGACGTCGCCATATGTAGTGAATCCCGCAATGCTGCCGTATATCTCGAAACTTGGCCAGAAGAAACCGCGG
This sequence comes from Candidatus Bathyarchaeota archaeon RBG_13_52_12, assembly GCA_001774245.1. Lineage (GTDB taxonomy): Archaea > Thermoproteota > Bathyarchaeia > TCS64 > TCS64 > UBA8941. The sequence goes on along the minus strand of MEZF01000110.1, from coordinate 32,887 downwards.
CGCTTGGCGATCTCGATGAGGTTTTCATAGACGTTTCCTGTGGACATATCGGACAGCTCAACCACTTGTTGTGTGAGGGAAATATAAAGATGGTAAAAATGGAGCTAGTCAACGATGGGGCGGAACTTGAACCCATACTGGATTAGCCCCGCCTGCCCGTCTTCGGTGACCTTACGGAAGGTGTATTCAACTTTCATCCCGGACTTGACCGCTTCGGGCTCTACATCAACCACCTGACTCATGACTCGGACACCATCGTCAAGCTCTATGAGGGCGACTACGTATGGCGTGAACCTCTCGTAGCCGAGGGGAGCGTTCCTAATAACGGTCCAGCTCTCGACCTTCCCCGTCTCCGCGAGCTTGTAGGGCTTGAACTCGGTGCTCCCGCAACTGCAGACAGGCGTCCTTGGGTAATGTTTGGCACCGCACTTGGCGCACTCCTCCCCAATGAGCCTGTAGCGGGGTTTCTCCTCTCTCCAATACCTTGGTACGCTCATTTCATACCCTCCTAAGGATGGCGATGGAGCAGGTTGAGCCTACACTCGCCATGCTCTGCGCCATGCCAACCTCAGCGCCTGTGATCTGGTTAGCCCCAGCCTTCCCTCGCAGCTGTATCACGGTCTCAACGATCTGGTAGAGCCCCGTGGCACCTACAGGGTTGCCTCGAGCCTTGAGGCCACCGAAGTTGTTCGTGGGTATCTCACCCGTGCGGGCCGTATGTCCCTGCGCGACGAACTTGGCGCCCTTCCCCTTCTCGACGAAGCCGAGGTCCTCGAGGCTGAGAACACCGTCGATCGTCGTATCGTCTGTGACCTCGAGCACGTCGACGTCTTTTGGCTTCACCTTCGCGGCCTCGTATGCACCGTTTGCAGCTTTCTTGACGGCTTCGAGGGTGAGGGGATGCCTGCGAGATGCTAGTGAGGTGTAGTCGGTTGCAACCGTCGACGCTGCTACCTCAATGCCGGTGGCGATCTTCTCGGCTGGGCCGAGCAGGACCGCCGCGGCGCCGTCAGCTACCGCGGCGCACTCCATCATCCTAATCGGGTCGGCCTCCATTGGGCTCGTCATGACGCGTTCGATGCTTAGCTTGAATGAATACTGGGCATGTGCGACTCCCACCGCGTTGTCGTGGCTGCGTACCGCGAACCACCCTATCTCCTCTGGTGTGGCACCGTACTCACGGGAGTAGAGCCTATGGAGTATGGCCGAGAGCCCCGTTTTAGTTACGCCAGTGTAGGAGGTGTACTCTTGTTCCTCTGTCCCGACGAGGGCGGTCGTAACCGCCTCGGGAAGTAGGTCACTCATCTTCTCTACACCGCCAACAAGGACCCAGTCGTTCAGGCCTGAGGCGACGGCTTTGACGCCCTCGTTAAAGGCTACTCCACCGCTTGCCTGACCCGCCTCGATCCTAGCGGCTGAAATACCCGGCTTTCCTATTGCCTCTGCCATGATGGCCCCCATGCCTAGTTGTCCCTGTAAGTGGGCTCCCATCATGTTCGCGACGTATAGCTGGTCGACCTCGGTGTGTGCCGCGTCCTTCATGGCCGCGAGGGCGGCTTCGGCGAAGAGATCCTTGATGTTTCTCTCCCAAGGCTCGCCTACCTTGGTAAAGCCTATTCCCGCGATTGCTACCTTTCTCATACTATGATCTGCCCCCTGTGGCGGAGGTAAGTCGCGTAGTCAACGTATCTCTTCCTTTCTATGTAGTTCTTGACCTTGGGTCCGCTTCGGCGGTGCTTTATGGGCGGCCTCACCTTCCAGACGAAGGCGTCGCTGCCAGCGCCGCTGCCATAGCTAACCATTAATATCCTGTCACCGGACTCAGCGACATCTAGAGTCGCGGCGAGACCCAGCGGACTACTGCCCGCGTAGGTGTTGCCGACGACAGGTGAGACCAAGCCGGGGTTGATCTGATCCATTCCGAATCCCAGCATCTTGGCGACGTTGATGGGGAACTTGGCATTGGGTTGGTGAAAAATGGCCCACTTGAAATCGGTGGGCTTGTACCCTGTCTCGGCAAGAAGTGCTTTCCCTGCACCGGTGATGTGTTTGAAGTATGCGGGATCCCCTGTGAACCTGTTGCCGTGGCGTGGGTACATCTCCTTCGATCTGCGCCAAAAGTCGGGTGTGTCGGTCACGTAACTGTAGGATGCCTCAAGTTCGGCGACGCTCTCCTCGGCCGGTCCGAAGAGGTAAGCGGCGCCTCCACAGGCGGCAGTGTACTCGAGGGCGTCGCCGGGTTTACCCTGCGCCGTATCCGCGCCTATCCCCATGGCGTACTTCTGCATCCCACTGCCGACCAGGCCGATGCATGTCTGCATAGCCTCTGTGCCTGCCTTGCAGGCGAACTCGTAGTCGGCGGTGGAGACGCTGGGCGTGGCGCCGATGACCTCGGCTACTATGGTGCCCGAGGGCTTGACCGCATACGGCTTGGACTCGGTGCCCACATAGACCGCGCCTATATTGGCGGGGTCGACACCCGAGCGCCGGACGGCTTGGCGGGCGCACTCGACAGAGATGGTTATGGTGTCCTCGTCGAGTGCTACGACGGCCTTCTCCTCAACTGGCTCTCCCGAGGTGCTCCACATGCGGTTGACCTCAGCGGCCTTGAGCCTGTACATCGGCACATAGGCGCCATAGCCGACGATGCCGACCCTGATGAGAGTCTTCAACTTGTTCAACCCTCTCCGGAAACTTGGAGATATAGTGGCAGGTTATTATTTAAGCGAATCGACAGGGATCGATGGAGGTATCGACGGGAGACGATTGGCGTCTACCTCTTCAGATAGATGTCCCTAACCGCCCCCAGCGACTTTATAGTCGCCTTAAGAGAGTAGGGGTGCTCGAACTGGCATACGAAGCCCTCCCAGGGGTCGCCTATGACTTCGTAGTCGCTGATCTGGCCAACACCCAGCATTGCGGTGTTGGATACATGCCCGATTTCCTCAGGGTTGAAACCCATGAGTCCACAGCAGAAGCTGTCAACGGCGACGACGTCTGAGCCAGCAACTATAACCCCCATTTTCCTGGGGTTTCCCACGACGGGTCCGTTTCCCTCCATGCAGGTTAAACCGTCGATGATCGTCATGTCGGTCCTTATGGTTTTGGCTAGGTAGGGAAGGACCTCGTCGAGCCTCTTGTGGAGTCGGCTCTTCTTAGCCTCCTTGATACAGCCAATGAGGTTCTTTATTCCGAGGGTAACGGTTGTGTGGGCGCAGGTCTTGATCTTTGCCAGGTTTAGGACGTAGTCGGCTTCGAGCATGGTTTTTGGGATCATAATCTCCGTGCCCGCTACCTTGCGTGGGACACATTCATCCTTGCTCAGGTTGAGAAATGGGACATCCCACTCCTCCAGCTTCGCCGCGAGTCCCGACTCCTTGATGCGCTTGTCGGCGGTGTCAGCGATGTTATCCGACTCCACGACGAGGGCCTCGCATCCCCTCTCGCGAATCATCTTCACAGCTGCGCCAACGATGTTGAAGTCGGTGATGACCATTCCTTGGGGGTTCTTGGCGTTGCAGATGTTGGGTTTGATAATCGCTCTCTTTGCCTGCCCAATCTGGAGGCCCCCGGCGAGGTCGACGGCTCTCCTGACCGAAGTCTCTGTGTCCTCCCCCGCTTTAACGAGTGCTACTTTAGCCAACCCTGTCACCTATTTTGTGACTAGCCTGTCGCCAATCTCCTGTATGATCTTGAGCATCGCGATCTCGTCGTCGATTGTAATGCGAGGCTCCCCACCCCTATGAATGAGGTTGTCGAAGTGCCTGTACTGCTCCGGGAAGCTGGGGTGTTTAAACTGTACTAGGTCGAGGTACCAACCGGGGCCTCTCTCGCTTATCTTTGTCTTACTACCTTCGGTTTCGATGGTGTAACTGTAGGGATTTATAGCGAAGTCGCTCTTGAGTATTCCTTTCTCACCTTCTATAGCGACTGCGAAGGTGGGTATGGTTCGCGTCCAGCTCGCGGTGCAGTCGAGGGTTACGCCCCGCTCCGTCTCGACAGTAGCATGGAGATTATCGCAGACCTCGTACTTCTTGCAGAGGCCAGAAACAGCAGCTACTCTCTCCGGTTTACCTGCTATTATTCCAGCGACGCTTAGTATATGGGGCATAACGTCCTCCACTATTCCCCGAGGGTCCTTGGTGCGAAAATCGGTTTTAGAGCCGTACATCCCAAGGTTGTTCTCGAAGTTTAGTTTGACACGCCTCACCTCCCCGATGGCCCTCTGCTTGATCTTCTCCTCCATGCTATAGATGGCAGGGGTGTAGACGTAGTTATGGGCTGGGAGGACGACGAGGTCCTTCTTCGCCTCTCTGATCTTGATACACCCCTCGACTGTCTGAGCGAGGGGCTTCTCACAGAGCACGTGCTTCCCCGCCTTGATCGCCTCGAGGGTCATCTCCTCGTGGAAGCGTGGGGGCGTATTGATGGAGACGGCCTCCACATCTGGCCTAGAAAGGAGTTCGCGGTAGTCGCTGCAAGCATGGCCAACTCCGGTTGTGCCCTTCACCTCGGCGAGTTGTTCACTGCTCTTATCCGAGATGCTTACCAGATCCACAACCCCTGAGGCCTTAACGGCGTTGAGGTGGAACATAGTAGTGACCCTTCCGCAACCAATTATTCCGAGGCGGAGCATACGCGAGAATAAACAGCGCCTACGTTAAATAGTTACTACCTACCAGAGGCGAAGTACTTCGTCAGGAACTCCTTGTAGCCGTAATTGAATGCGATCGGGGCGCAGATTACAACTTCGAACCAGTAGGTAGCGAGGCGGGTCAAGAGACTGATTGCTGCCGCCATCGAGAGAGGGACCCCCGCTAATACAAATACCCCAGTTAGGCCTGCATCGAGCAGCCCGATCCCGCTTGGAATGAAAAAGTTCAGCTGCTGTAGAAACTCGACTACAGCGAATGCGAAGACTACGGTTGGCACATCCAGGTGAACCCCCAGTGCCTCAGCTGAGAGGTAGGCTGTTATTGCGCCGGCGCTCCAGTGGAATAGCAGCATACTGAAGGCGATAAAGTTGATTCCCATATTCGCTCGTAGGGAGCTCATAGCCTCACCAATGTCCGCGAACACAGGATTAAAGCCCTCCTCCACCGACTCTGGGTCATGGAACCTGTCGAAGACCCTTTGCCGTACCCATGCCGGGCTCTTCTTGTAGCTGTAGGTGAGCACTCGTGTATTCAGCATCAGGCTGAACACAGCGACGCTCAATATCGCGAAGGCGGTTAGGAACCAGCATACGCCCGGGTTTATTGGTATCTCCCTCCCGCTGGCGATGGTGACGAAGGCTGTCCCTCCTATGATCAATCCGAAGGCGATGTTGTAGTATGATCTGTGGACGAGGACGCTGCTCAGGGCTTTTCCGAGGTTAGAACCAGACCTATCCTTCACGAGATAGGCGCGGACCATCTCAGTCATTAAAGGGAGGGGAATGAGCCAGTTTATGAAGAGGCTTGTAAAGCTCAGCTGCATCGCTCCCCAGAGGGTGAGGTTGACCTTCATCGCCCTGAGTATAAGGTACCATGAGGCTGCGAAAAAGATGAGGCCTATCTGGTCTATGAGTGCTGCTAGTGCATAGACGCCGACGTTGAATCTCCCGACCTCAGCGAAGGCTGCGAATGGGTTGGCCCATGCGAGGTAGACTAAGAAGAAGGCGATCCCGATCAACGTGAAAGCGAGCGCCCTTTTATCCAACCCGGAGCCTCTTCTGTAACATTGCCTTAACCCATAAATAATGATGCGCCCATTCCCACCCTGAGTTGGAGCCCAAGATACGGGTCGCTACGGTAGCTGACCTCTCAATGGTCCATCGAATCGAAGTGGGAAGCTACCCTGATCCCTGGCCCCGCTCAATCTTCTTCCTTATGAGGGGTAGAGCTCCTGACCTCTTTCTCGTAGCTGAGGCGGAGGACACAATCGTGGGCTATATCATCGGTGAGGTTGAATGGAGGAGTGGTAGCAAGGTTGGGCATGTTATGAATGTCGCGATCAGTGAGGCTTGGAGGCGGAGGGGCCTAGCTCTCAGACTCCTCGACGAGCTCGAAAGTCGGTTCAGATTGCGGGGAGCGGAATCAGCCTACCTGGAGGTATGTGCCTCGAATTCATCGGCGCGGAAACTCTATAGAAAGCGTGGCTACATCGAGATGGGCTCCCTCCCAAGGTACTACCGGGAGGAGGACGGTCTCGCCATGGAGAAGCCCCTAACCTGAAACGTTACCCTTCTATACCCGTGGCTGCCTCATCACTGAGCAGGTGGAACCTTGGGTGAGATACGGGTCGCCATTGCTGGCACAGGGAACCTTTGCTCAAGCCTAGTACAAGGAACATACTTCTACGCCAATGCGAAGGAGCCCATCGGTCTTCTCCACACCGAACTCGGTGGATACAAGCCCTCCGACGTAAAATTTGTTGCTGCTTTCGACATATCTGAGGAGAAGGTGGGAAAGGACCTCTCTGAGGCCATATTCGCAAAGCCGAACCAAGCCCCCAAGGTCGTAAACGTGCCGAAGCTCAAGGTGTCGGTCCAGATGGGTCCTGCCCCCGACCTCACGGAGGAGGGTGCCCTCAGCAGCATCAAGCGATCATCTGCTAAGGCAGTCGACGTCGCTGCCGCGCTGAGTAAGGTAAGGCCAGATATGCTCATCAACATGGTCTCTGGGGGCAGCGACAAGGCTTCAACACTCTACGCTAATGCAGCGATCAATGCGGGCTGTGCCTTCCTAAACACGACGCCCTCGAGCATTGCCGGGGACACAACGCTCGTGAAGAATTTCACAAATGCGAAGTTACCCTTGGCCGGGGATGACCTCCTCGACCAAGTCGGCGCCACCGCCATCCACATAGGGATTCTAGAGTTCCTTCACAGCCGCGGCGCCCACATTGATGAGAGCTATCAACTCGACATCGGTGGCGGCACCGAATCGATAAACACTCTAGAGAAGACGAAGGACACAAAGAGGAGCATAAAAACCGCCGCAGTCACAGGGCACGTTCCCTACAAGTTCCCCCTGGTCTCAGGCTCAACCGATTTCGTCGACTTCCTCGGAAATGGACGCGACAGCTTCTTCTGGGTTAAGGGTCGTTACTTCGGAGGCGTTCCCTTCACGATGGATCTTAAACTGAGCAGCGAGGACGCCCCGAACGGCGGCTCAATCCTCCTCGACGCAATTAGGGGGATTAAGGTGGCAAAGGACAAGGGCGCCAAAGGACTAGTTCAGCCAGTCTGCGGCTACGCCTTCAAGAGGGCGGAGAGAACCAACCTCGCGACCGCATACAAAGCATTCAGGGACCTTACAGGGTAACCGCAATGCACATGATCTTCATGGTGGGGACTGCCGGGAGCGGCAAATCCAGCCTCACCGCGGCTTTCACACGCTGGTTGGAGATGCAGCGCGAGGACGTTATGGCCGTAAACCTCGACCCCGGAGCACCGAGCCTATCCTACTCCGCTAACGTAGACATCCGTGACTACATCAAGGTAGAGGATGTGATGGAGGAGTATGGTCTCGGCCCTAATGGGGGGCTCGTCGCTGCCACTGACATGATCAAGGATGTCATCGAGGACGTAAGCCAAGACATCGAGGACTTCACCCCCGACCTCTGCATAGTTGACACCCCGGGGCAAATGGAGCTCTTCGCCTTCCGAGACATCGGTGCCCAGGTTGCAGAGAGACTCACCGACGCTGACAAGGGGCTAGTCTACCTCTTCGACGCAGGCTTTTGCAGGGATCCCCTCAACTACGTAATGAACATGTTCCTCGCATCTGCCATAAACACCAGGTTCCAACTACCCCAGTTCCAGGTGATAAGTAAGATAGACCTCCTCAAGGATAAGGAGCTAGAACAGATGATGGGGTGGTCCGAGGACCCCGATCTACTAAGAGAGGCAGTGGACGCAAAGCTGAGCGGGATGAATAAGGAGATCAGTCAGGATATGCTTGAGATCATTGAGAGAATGGGTGTTGAGTTCAGCCCAATAGCGGTTTCAGCGAAGACTCACGACGGTTTTCACGTCCTCTACTCTGAGCTTCAACGTGTCTTCACAGGTGGAGAAAAGTTCACGCCGTGACCAGCTTCCTGAAGCCCGTGTTGATAGGCGCCGCACGCGCACTCTATCTGATCTAATTTGGTTGGTTTCCACTTTCTAGAAATCATTAATACTCTAAACCCAACCTACTGTCTAAGGAGATAGTTATGGTCCTATATCTGACGCAAGACGATGTCAAGCAGGTACTTGACATGAAGAGCGCCTTCGAGGCCGTCGAGAATGGCTTCAGGGAGATGGGAAACAAGGCGATAGAGATGCCTCCACGCGTCTACCTCCACTTCCCGAAGGGTGTACTCATCGCGATGCCCGCTTACATGCCCAACCTCAACGCAGCAGGCACGAAGCTCGTCACCGTCCATCCGGGCAACAAGAAGGACTACAACCTCCCCGCCGTCCAGGCGAAGATTGTAATAAACAGCCCCGAGAACGGATCACCTCTCGCCATAATGGACGGCACTTACATTACTGCCCTACGCACTGGCGCCGCTGGCGCAGTCGGCATCAAATATCTCAGCAGGGAGGACGCAAAAGAGGTTGGCCTCTGTGGACTCGGCGTTCAGGGCAGGAGCCAGATAATGGGCCTCATGCTCGTCCGCCCCAAGATAAAAAAGGTTAAGATCTATGATATCATCCCCGAGGCTGTCGAGCCCTTCATCAAGGACATGAAGGCGATGTATCCCAGTGTCAGCTTCGTCCCCGCTAAGTCAGCGGAGGAGGCGACGAAGAACAGCGACATAATCATCACCTGCACCCCAAGCCCCACACCCTTCCTCAAGGGCGAATGGCTCAAAAAAGGCGCGCACGTCTCCGCGATCGGAGCCGACACCGCTGCAAAGCGCGAACTTGAGACAAGTGTAGTAAAGAAAGTGACCAAGCTTGTGGTCGACTATGTGCCTCAGGCCTTCGTCGTGGGCGACTTCGCTAAGCCGAAGGAGGAGGGCGCTGTCACCGAGAAGGATATCTATGCCGAGATGGGTGAGATCGTGGCTGGTCATAAGAAGGGGCGCGTTTCCCCCGATGAGATAACCCTCTACAAGGCGACAGGCCTCGCTATCCAGGACGTCGGCACCGCTGCTAAGGTCTATGAGTTAGCTGCAAAGAAGAAGATCGGCAAGGATCTCCCTAATTAGACCCCTTTTTTACGTTCTCCAAATATTTAATATTCGTTTTAGTACAAGTTGCCCTGCCCCTAGAGTATTTGAGTCTCTCGCGCACGCGTACGAGAGTGCAACTATTTAACCGTCTGAACCCAATACCTAGCCGAGGTTCTCTTAATGCCGAAAACACTTGAGGAATTAGGACAGACGGAGATCTCAGAACTAATCAACAGGCGAGTAAGCATCTTCACACCCGAGGACACTGTGAGCAGGGTGAGAGGGGAGCTCCTAATGACGGGTCGCTACGAGGCAATCGTCTCAGGAGGAGGGAAAGTTGGGCTCGTCACCATTAGGGATCTGCTTAATGCTGAACAGCAGGAGCAGATGAAGTTGGAGCGCATCTGGACCGCCCAATCACCGGTTACCTCGGATAGCTGGGTTAAGGGCGTCGCATCCGAGTTGGTCAGGATCAATGTGAGAGCCCTCCCTGTGGTTGAGAACATGAAGC
>MEZF01000110.1:22754-23185 GCA_001774245.1 Candidatus Bathyarchaeota archaeon RBG_13_52_12 | reverse complement strand
GACTGCCCAGCTCTCAGGAGAACCCCTGCCAAGGACCTCGCGAAGATGCCCCTGATCACCCTCGATTTCGGGGAGAAAATCGCTGAGGCGCGTAGACTAATGCTCGAGAAGGGCTTCAGTCACGTCCCCATCCTCAAGGATGGAAAACTCGTCGGCATTGTGACCGCCCAAGACATCGTTCAGGCCTTCTCGTCACCATCAATCGGCAGAAGCAGGACGGGAGAGAAACAGGGAGAGAAGATTAACAGGTACCCTGGCGACGTGAGCGGGATCATGGACAAGACCCCCCTCACAGTGGGGCTAGACGCATCCGCTCTCGACGTTGCCAAAGGGATCAGGGACCACAAGAAGAGCGCCTGCCTAATAGTCGACAATAATGATGTAGTGCATGGGATCATCACACCACACGAGCTCCTAGAACTCATCGCTGA
>MEZF01000110.1:19934-22745 GCA_001774245.1 Candidatus Bathyarchaeota archaeon RBG_13_52_12 | reverse complement strand
GGAGCCGGAGCTCCCAATAAGCATAGTAGGAATAACAGGGGAGGACTTCTTCGAGAGGGCCGTTGCTGAGGAGAAAGTCCGCAGAGTCGTGGAGAGGGGAATGCGGATGCACCCCGAAATAAATGAGGTTTCCATAGTCATTAAGAAGACTAACGAGGGCGGGGAGAGGTCGAGATATCAGATCAGCAGCCGTGTTCTCAGTCCAAGAGAGCAGTTTAACGTTTCCGAGGAGGGTTGGGACCTCCTAAAAACCTTCGATACGATGCTCAATGCCTTGGGTAAGGGTCTTACGAAGGCGAAGCGCGATCCCCAAAAATTCACTCGACGTGGTAGGGGACGAGAATCTTCATAACCTCTACTAACCTACTCCGCATAGATCTCAGATGCCCAAGTGGACAGTAGTAATCACGGAACCGATTAATGAGGCAGGCGTCAGGTTCCTCGAACAGGAGGGTGTGGAAGTGATCCATCTTCCACCAGGCTCGAAGGAGAGCGCCCTTCTCGATGTAGCACCCCGGGCTAACGGCTTCATCACTCGTGGCGGTATTAAAGTAACCCGTGAGATCATGATAGCGAGTCCCAACCTCAAAGCAATAGGCGTCCACGGCATAGGCTGCGATCACGTAGACCTCGCTGCTGCGAAGGACCTAGGGAAGGTTGTCATTAACACCCCAGACGCACTAACGGTGACTGTGGCTGAGATGGCCATCGCCATGATGCTCTCAATGACTCGACGGATCGCCTTAGCGGACAAGGCAGTGAGAACCGGAGGCTGGACTAGGAAGTATAGCGATCTCGTCGGCGTAGAGTTGATGGGAAAGACAATTGGGCTTGTTGGCTTAGGGAGGATAGGCGCCGCGACAGCCCGCCGGCTTAAAGCTTTTGAAGTGAAACTTCTCTACTGGAGCAGGACGAGACACCCTGAAAAGGAATGTGAAACAGGTCTCGAGTGGGTCGAGTTTCCTAGCCTACTTGCTAGAAGCGACATCTTGACCCTCCATGTTCCTGGAACAACAGAGACTCACCACCTGATAGGAGCTGCGGAGCTCTCATTGATGAAGCGTGGCGCCATGATTGTAAACACCGCTCGTGGCAGGATCATAGACGAGGCCGCACTCGTCGAGGCGCTTAGGAACGGGCAGATATCATTTGCAGCTCTAGATGTCTTTGAACAAGAGCCAATAGTGTCAGATAACCCCCTTTTAGCAATGGACAACGTTGTCGTAACTCCTCATCTTGCCGCCAGCAGCATCGAAGCTATGCGCCGTATGGCAATACAAGTAGCTCAAGGCGTGATCGACGTCCTCGAGGGACGTGAGCCAAATAACAGGGTGTCTTAAGCTACATTGGACACGTTGTTGGGAAATAGATTTTAAGCAAGCTCACGGTGGTTAAGGGAGGTGAATGAATGCCTACAGTCACGGTCGATAAAAATAAATGTGATGGGGAGGGCACCTGTGTGGACGTTTGCCCTATGAACGTCTTCGATATGGTTGGTGGTAAATCCGAGCCTACACGTGCAGCCGACTGCATCGCATGTATGGCGTGCGTAAATAGCTGCCCTACACAGGCTATAACCGTAGAGCCTTAAAAAGCAGAAACGGATCCCCTTTTAACTCCTAGTTTTTAGCTCATCCTTACTGAGATGGCCCTGACTATGTCAGCGGTATTCTCACACCAATCAGCCACAGTCTCTAAAGCGTCTAGGAACTCGTTTAGAAGGATGACAGAGCCTATCGTCCAGCCCTTAAAATCGTAATCCGCTAGGATCTTCCTAGCCTGACTATAGAGTTCATCGGTATCCTCCTCGAGGAGCTCGACCTTATTGGCGAGGTTCAATGCCTCCTTCGGGTTCTTCGACATGAACTTTAGGCATTCAGTAAGGACAACCACACACTCCGCATCGGCTTTAACCATGTTAAGAGCCGCCTGCTTCATCTCCTGTGACGCTTTATCGAGCTGAATTACGTTAAGTATGCGCCCTGCTTCCTTGCTCCAGTCGGCGATCCAATCGACGGCTCGCACGAGCTCCATTAGATCGTCCCTCTCCTCTGGAAACATCTCACTCTTCGTCAAGGCGTCAACCATCTGCCTCCTGAGCTCGTCTGCCTCCATCTCCATGCGGCTCAGGCTCATGTAATGAAAAGCGCAAACACCGCGATCACACTTGGCCGCCGCCTCAACCATGTCGTATAATTCCCTAACGGCGTTCAGGGTTAGCTCAAGATGCTTCTCAGCCATGTCTAGGACGTCTTCCCCGCGATTAGGGGCGAACCAACCGAAGAGTTTCTTTGACAACCCGTCCCACTATCCTATCATCGTTCAGTTTATCAATCTTTCATCCTAAATCATAGATATAAAGCGTAGAATAGGATTATGGCAGCTGGGATGATATGGAAGACCGCGGTCACGATGAGGGTCAACCTCGGTGAAGCGGCGACACTGTCAGCAGCGACTCTTACAATCCTACTAAATGGCTTCATCAAAGGGAAAAAGATGAGGGCACCAATTAGGTTTATGCTCAGGTGGACGAGCCACACCCCTAAAGCAACAGGATCCCCTGTCGCCATGGCAGCAATCATGACGTCAAACACAGTCCCTATATTAGCACCAAGTATGTATGGGAGAATATAGAACTCGGCCCCGATAACCCCGCTTGTGGCTAGAGGAACGAGTAGTGAGACCATCACCGTGGTGCTTGGAATTAGTAAGGTGAAGATGAATCCAGCCAAGAACGCTCGTACCGGCTTTCGGAACGTCGCCCTAATGAGGTTCCAACTCCTAGGCATATTGAATATCTCTGTCATGTAC
>MEZF01000110.1:2953-19919 GCA_001774245.1 Candidatus Bathyarchaeota archaeon RBG_13_52_12 | reverse complement strand
AAAGCGAGGATAAGCATAACCGCGCCAGCAACAATACCAAGCCAAGGCGGGATATAATCGAGTATAAGCGGCACCCAGGGCGTGGCAACGTCAAGCACATCCGGGATCGCGTTAAGCCAGGGCGCCTTCACGAAGACATTGCTCCCCTGCAGCGCTATCCATGTAAATGTACCGAAAAATAACTCCGCAGGGTAGAAGAGAAAGAGGGTGAAGAGATTATAAAGCACGTGTGTTAGGGTTACATTGAAGGCCGCGTCCTGATGTTTCTTTCTCCTGACTTGGTTTAGAACCGATACGAGGAACGGAGTCACCGTGGTTCCTAGTTCAGCACCAATGAAGGTTGCGACAGCTAAGCTGAGAGGCATGGCTCCAGATGAGACGAATGCAACAATGATAGAATCGAAAGCCCCGCTGCTGTGGAGCAGAGCGGTTCCCAGCCACCCCGCAAAGACTCCGCTCGTCGTGTCTCTGATCACAAGCACGATATTCTCCGCGAGGAATTCCGACATCATACTAGCTGATTCTTTAATCAACATTATTGCAGATACAAAGAAGTATAGGGCTATTATTGAGCCAGCGATGTTCCCGTATTTGGAACTCAAAGTACCCCTTAACAGAAATCAAGATATATAATTAAGGATAATCTATATAGAATATGGTGGTTATATAGGTGATTAATTACCTTTTAGTGCAACGAATCAGAGTGTTCACGCCCGCCTTCTTTAGCATGGCGTGAAGCAGACTCAGGGGCAACCCAACTACATTGTAGAAACAACCGTCAACCTTCTCAATTATGACCGCTCCGGCTCCTTGAGCGGCGTATGCTCCCGCCTTATCCATTGGCTCGCCTGTCGCGACATAAGCCTCAATCTCCTCTTCGCTAAGCTTCTTCATTGAGACAATCGTTTCCTCTGTTCGAACATCCATCAGGTTCCCGTTTTTCTCAAGGAGGGCGATTGCAGAGACGACTCTGTGCATCCGACCTCCGAGGGTTCGCAGCATCTCCTTTGCTTCGTCTCTGTTATTCGGCTTCTCAAGGATCTTTCCATCCAAAACAACGATCGTGTCGGCGGCAACAATCAGTCTATCTGGGTACTTTTTGGCCACAGTCTCAGCCTTGCAGATGGCGTGGTCTCTGACGCGTGTTATAGGGTCCTGGGAGATGCTGTTCTCAGCGTCGCCAGGATCGGCGACGTCGAATTCGATGCCTAACTGCTTTAGGAGACCCACTCTGCGTGGAGATGTAGAGGCGAGTACTAGCATTTGACGGTTCAAACTTTTTCACCCTCAGCGTTTTATGGTGGCTCGAGGATTCACTAACGTAGGGAGATCCCTGGGTATAAGAATGGTGAACGGGATGGAGAAGATATATTATTCAGGCTTGGAGACGCCATTGGGTACAATGTGGGCGGCGACCTCGGGAAAGGGGCTAGTCCAGTTCCATATCTCGGGTAATAAGGAGAACTTCATGAGTGAGTTGAAGACCCGTATCAAGGCTGAATATGTGGAAGAGCCTAGTAAGTTCAATGAGCTGAAGTCCCAGCTTGACCGCTACTTCAAGGGTGAGAGGCTTATCTTCGAGGTGCCCTTCGACATGCGTGGAACGCCTTTCCAAGTGGCTGTCTGGAAGGCCATATACTCTATACCCTATGGAAAGCTTACGAGCTACGGGGGCATAGCTAAGCATATTGGGCGCCCCAAGGCGGTGCGAGCCGTCGGTAACGCTGTCGGTGATAACCCGATGGGGCTCGTTGTGCCCTGTCACAGAGTTGTGTCTTCAGACGGCGGAATCGGTGGCTTCGGAGGGGGCCTAGAGTGGAAGAGGAAGTTGCTCGCCCAGGAGGGGATCCTCGGCTCCTCGCGGGGCAAGCCTGAGACCGGCGTTGACCTCCGCCGGTTCTTCAAGTGACCGCTAGTATTTTCTTTCATGAGACGTTATCCTTCCATATGACTCCCAAGAGGATTGCGCTGGGTACTTTTAGCCACGAGACCAACGTGTTATCAAACATTAAAACAGATCTCTCCGAGTTCAGTAAGAGGCACCTATTCCGCGGTGACGAGATACCAATACACTTCAGGGGGACTAAGACCGCGGCTGGTGGCCTTATAGATGGCTGCGAGATGAATGGTTTCGAGTTCTATGAGACAGTTCACGCCTCGGCAACACCTAGCGGAAAAATCACTGAGGAGGCTTATGAGCATATCCTCGGCTCATTGCTGGATGGTATAAACGCAGCAAAAACCTACGATGGAGTCGCCCTCCATCTCCACGGAGCAGCCGTCGCTGAGGGGCACGACGACGTCGAGGGAGACGTTCTTGGCGAGGTTCGTAGACTAATAGGGAAGAAACCTCTCGTTGCGAGCTTCGACCTACACGCAAACTACACGGAGAAGATGGTCAGGGAGGCCGACATCCTTGTCGGCTACGACACCTATCCACACATCGACGAGTATGAGCGAGCTGTCGAGTCTGTAGAACTCCTCGCCAAGATCATGGATGGTCAGCTTAAGCCAACCCGTGCCCTTCGTCAGCCACCGATGCTTCCCGCCCTTCAGGCTCAGTTCACAGGCAGATATCCGATGACGAAGCTAATCGAGGAAGCCCACAAAATGGAGCAGATCCCAGATGTAACTGCCGTAACCATTGCCGCAGGTTTTCCATGGAGCGACATAAAGGAGGCTGGTATGAGCTTCATCGTCATCACAAATGGCAACCAGAAGCTCGCGGATACCCTCGCAGAGCAGCTGAGCGATCTTGCTTGGAGCATACGTAGAGACTTCCTCGTCAAACCAGTGCCAATCAGAGAGGCACTAAGGCACGTTAAAGCCGCAAAAGAGGGACCCATAGTCCTAGCAGACATCGGGGATAACCCAGGCGGGGGAACACCTTGCGATGGCACAATCGTACTGAAGGCTGTCCTCGAAGAAGGATTGACGGGAGGTGTCTTTGGCGTCATCTGGGACCCTGTTGCCGCTGCGAAAGCCTCGAAGGCCGGCCCTGGTAATGAGATTGAGCTCAGTCTCGGAGGCCACACCGACAGACTACACGGTAAACCAATCAGGCTCAAGGCTCTCGTGAAGAGGGTGAGCGACGGCAAGTGGATAGTGAAAGGGCCCATGGGAACAGGCTCCGAGACCGAAATGGGTCTTACTGCTGTCCTCAGAATATCTGGCAACGACGTCATAGTAACTTCGAAGCGCCTACAACCCCTCGACCTTGAGCTATATAGAAGCCAGGGAATAGAACCCACCGACGCCAGATACATAGTTGTAAAATCGAGCGTCCACTACCGAGCCAGTCACGAACCAATCGCTAAGGAGATAATAGAACTCGACACCCCTGGTCTGACCTCGCCACGCCTCGCAGGATTCAATTTCAAGAAGATAAGACGCCCAATCTTTCCTATCGACTTCAAAATGCTTGGCATAACAGAGCTCAAGAGAATGGACGAGGATTAATGAACCTACCATAGACTTAGCTCGCGTGCGCGAATACAAAGGAGTTTATGACTGAGGCAAGAAACTAAAAAGGTTACAACGGATGAACTCACCGTAATAGGTTACTACGCTCATGAGACTCCACAGGCACTTTGGCTAGAGTTTTAAACCCAGAGCGAATTTCTCTTCTTAATGAGAGTCGCCGGGGTCGATGAGGCTGGTAGAGGGAGCGCGATAGGCCCCCTAGTCGTCGCCGGCGTCGCCTTCCCCGAAGACAAGTTGGAAACTCTGGTTGATCTCGGGGTTAAGGACTCGAAGAAGCTAACAGCAAAGAAGCGGGAGAGACTCGCTAAAGATATAGAGTCCATCGCCTCCGGAGTGAGGTACTTCGAGCTCCAGCCTCATTCAATCGATGTGGTTGTGACTAGAGGTCTCAAGCTGAAGAAGCTCAACTACCTCGAAGCCGTAGCCATGGCCTGTGTCATCAGGGAACTCGCTCCCGAGAAGGCTTACGTTGACGCCTCAGACGTGAATGAGGAAAGGTACGGGGAGACCATACTCAGGCTCCTCCCCGCAAAGCCGAGGCTAATCTGCGAGCACAAGGCTGACTCTAATTATCCCGTTGTCTCAGCGGCCTCCATCCTCGCTAAAGTGCGGAGAGACGCCTTGATTGCTGCGCTCAGGCAGGAGTACGGCGACTTTAACTCAGGATATCCTTGCGATGAGAGGGCGATCTTGTGGCTAAAGAACTGGTACAGGGAGCACCGGAGCTGGCCCAACATAGTCCGCCTTAGCTGGAAGCCCGTCAAGCGGATACGCATCGACGCGTCTCAGACGAGGCTTGCAAGCGCAAGCGCGTGATCCTTCTCAAAGGGGTCGAGTTCGATTAGTTCTTCGACTGAGAAGCCCCTCGCCACGAGGACCTTGACCTGCTCACTGAAAATCTCGACAGGATCCCTGCCGACGTCGATGCTCCTCGACTTTATTGAGAACATCGCGTAGCCCCCCTTTTTGAGGAAGATATTCGCGTTCTTGACAACTATCTCGGCTTGGTCCGGTTGGGCCACGTCCGCGAATAGAACCTCGACCATGGGAACCTGGAGAGAATACTCTCGGGGCTGGCGGGCGTCGCCAAAGATGGGTGAGATGTTCATCCTGTATCTAGCGACATGATCGATGAGATCCCTGATGGGACGGGGGGCGAAATCGACTCCCCAGACATGACCAAGATTACCGATGATGTCGGAGACGTGGCTGCACGTTGTCCCAGAGGCGACGCCCAAGTAGAGAACCTTCGACCCAGGCACAATCGGGTTGTGTTTCAGCCCCTTCGCGATCGCCGCTCCCAGCTTGCTACGGGATGGGTTCCATAAGCGGTACTCTATATTCTCGATTACGATTAACTCTTCCCCGTAGACCTTCCTCCCCGGGGTCAGGTTACGTGTGGCGAGGAGCCTCTGCTCCCCTCCGCCAATGAAGTAGACCCCTGGGCTATGCTCCTTAGCGGTCAGCCCCAAGAAGGCTACCTCGGAGTTTGTTCCGCAGTCTCAATGTCGTGGTCAGCAGCGTCTACGACCCTCGCCTGGTCTATAGCGAGCTTCTGAAGCCAGGTCATAGGGACCTGAAGCTCACCAACCCTTTTTGCGAAATGGTGGCAGTTTGGGTAGGCAGGCGTTTTACAGACACGGCTGAAGAAGTCCTTTGTGATCTCTACGTTACAGTCGAATATGAATGGACAGTCCTTTCTCCCGAACTTCTCCTGGAACGCCTCAGAGAACGTGGACAATTGCGAGACCCCGGGAGATACCCTAGACCACTAGGGTTTAAACCTTTCAGGATCGGGTGTGACGCTTGGATTCGTTGGCTCGGGTGGCAGCTTCATCGAGCTCCTTCTTAAGTTGCTCAGCGATCGCGTTTCCGCTAAAGGCGTCAGCCCTAGCCGCTATGGAGAGTTTCGCTGCTAAGTGGCGGGCGCGTAGCCCCCTAAGACCCCGGGGTGCAGCGTTGACGTAAGGATGCTGAAAGATGAGGCCATGCTTTGGGGGCTTAGCCTTGGTCTTCAACGCCCTGTATAGCGCCTTCTCGGCGCCGAGTATCTGAAGGGTGCTCGATGGCATCATCGCCATCCTCCTGAGACCACCGGCCTTCTCGATTAGCTTAGCTGCAAGGATTGGACCTGCAAGGACAGACACATTTGGTGCTATCTCTGCAGCGAGACTGGAGATGTACTCGATTAGCTTGGCGCGGTAATCGTAGAGTGAAATGATCTGATGGGCAAGGCGTGTGATCTCGACGAGGTCGCTTCCCTTAAATGGAGCACCCATTGAACCCTCTGCCCCTTTAAGTATGCTTACGACCTCACGGTACTGTAATCCAAGCGTTTCGAGCTTTTCTTGAGCCACTTGGGACCTGTCACCGATCTCGGTGATGAAGCTGAGATATTTCTGGTGGTCACGTACAATTCTGCCCAATTCAGGGTAATGAAGGCTGTACCACTCTCTGACGCGGCTACTGAGTCCATTTAGACTCGTGTCAAGTTCCCCGAGGAGCTGGACTGTCTGGGTTATCTGAGCCTCCTTCCCACCGAGGGCATCTTGGACCGCGCCGCGAGTGAGGAAGGTCGAGACTTGGCGGCCGAGCTCAAAGTAGCCCTCCTCATCCTTGACAATTTTGTTCTGTTGAGCGATGCTGGGGAGCTCCTCCCTGAGCTGGTCGCTGGGACCAGAGTCAATTAGGTCGACCTCGAAGCTGTACTCGCCACGCAGTGTCTCGGCGAGCTCAGGATTCGTGGTGGTTACGCTGTCGAACCCCCTTTTTATGAGCCCCTCAGCGACCTTGCTGATCTCTCTGGTGATCTCGCCGTTCCTCTGCCGGATGATGGCACGGGCGATCTTCTCAGGTTCATTCGGGTAGAGGGCCTTCTCTATGATCCTCCCCTCGGGGGTGAGGGCAAATACCCCGATGAGGGTCTCCTCGATGTACGCGCTTGTCAAGTTAGTCGCCTGGTCGCTGCATCAGTAATCGCGGTCTCATTTCTAAACGTTATCGGGAATTAAGAGTTCGATGGACAGATTTATGTGGGAGAAGGCCGAGTTTAGATGGGCGGTTTGACTAGTACAAGCTTAGCCATGGATTTGGCCGGGCTGAAGCTTCGTTCTCCTACCCTCAACGCCTCAGGCGTCCTCGGGATGTCGGCTCCACTTCTTAAACGCGTCTATGACTCGGGGGTCGGCGCTGTCGTGACGAAGAGCCTAGGTCCAACACTGAGGACCGGCCACACCAACCCCACCGTTGTCGAGGTCGAGGGGGGGCTTCTTAACGCGATGGGTCTCCCAAACCCCGGCGTCGAGGGCTACATGGGGGAGTTGCGTGAGCTGAAACGAGAAGGTGTCCCCGTCGTGGCGAGCTTCTTTGCCTCGACTATCGAGGAGTTCCAAGTAGGCGCTCAGGTCCTCTGTGGAGAAGGGGCGGACGCCCTGGAGCTTAACCTCAGCTGTCCCAACGTGGGCGAGGAACTGGGGATGTGTGCTGCGGATGCTATTAGTGTCGAGAGGATCACCTCAGCTGTGAAGCGGGTTGCTAAGGCACCGGTAATAGTGAAGCTCTCACCAAATGTCACCGACATCGTGAGCATCGCGGTGGCTGCTGAGAGGGGCGGTGCGGACGCCATAACCGCAGTGAACACGCTGAAGGCTATTGCGATAGACGTGGACTTTAGGCGTCCAGTGCTCGCAAATGTGATAGGCGGCCTCTCCGGACCAGCCATAAAGTCGGTAGCGCTCCGCTGCGTCTGGGAAATCGCTGAGACTGTGAAGGTCCCGATAATTGGTTGTGGGGGTGTTTCTAATTGGCGCGATGCCGTCGAGTACATGCTAGCTGGTGCATCCGCTGTCGAGATAGGGACAGCGGTGATGTACCATGGCTTCGAGGTCTATAATGCAGTCAACGAGGGCGTCGCTAAATATCTTAAGGAGAACAGGTTTGGCTCAGTCAAAGAGGTTGTGGGGCTGGCCCACAGGAAGTGAACGTATGAAAGCTGTAAAGGTAGAGCATGTGGTGCAGGAGACCCCTGACATAACCACAATCTACTTCCCAAGTATCGGAGAAGCACACCCTGGGCAATACTTCATGGTCTGGCTCCCTGGCGTCGACGAGATACCTATGAGCCTCTCAACCATCGGTGATCCATCCAGCATCTCCATAAGGGTAGTCGGTGACGCCACGCGGGCTCTCTCCCAGCTTAAGAAGGGAGACAAGATTGGACTACGTGGCCCACTCGGTAATGGCTACACCATCAAGGGGAAGCATCCTTTACTCGTAGGGGGCGGGACCGGTATAGCGTCCCTCACCCCACTCGCAGAGGAGATGGTCGCTAATGGCGTCAAGCCCACCTTCCTCATAGGTGCTCGTAGCAGGAGCCAACTGCTTTTCAAAGAGAGGCTGTCTAAGCTCCTAGGCCTCGGCTTAGTCATCTCAACGGACGATGGCTCCGAGGGGTTCCATGGTTACGCATCAAACTACGCGGGTAACCTCATTACCAAGGGCGGATTCGACAATGTCTATATCTGTGGTCCCGAGTTGATGGCTGTGAAAATATGGGCCGATGCGGACAGGCTAAATATATCGGTACAGGCGAGCCTTGAACGGCTCTGTAAATGTGCTGTAGGGCTTTGCGGGAGCTGCGCAGTAGGCCCCTACAGGGTGTGCAGAGATGGCCCAGTATTCGACTCGGCCAAGCTGCGAGAGGTCGCCTTCGACTTCGGGAAGAGGCGGATGGATGCTTCGGGTCGGATGATAAGGGTCGATCATTGAAGAAACTGTTTTCTACCCCTAAACTATCATCGATCCATGTCTAGCGATAAAGCGAAGGTAGACGTCCTCTTCGAGTGTTTCTACATGAGTCTCGGGGTACGCGAGGGACACCCAATGTTGACCTTCAGGTGGCCGCTGACACCGATGCCAACCCCCGCAATAGGTCAAATATACAACGGGATCACGTTCAACCTTGGGTCAACGAACACCATCCTCGTCAGGGACGATGGGAAGAACATCCTCATCGACCCGGGCATCATCCAACTAGGTCGCTATGGATGCCTACCTAAGAGACTCGCCGAGTTCGGCCTCAAGCCTGCCGATGTAGATATCGTCGTCAACACCCACTGCCACTACGACCACACCGAGGCTAACTACATGTGGCGGGGCAAGCCTCTCATTATACACGAGAAGGAGTACGAATACGCCGCCGAGCTCTACTGGCCAGAGTGGAGGGCTGCCTTCATCGACATCCTCGACGTGAAGAAGTTCACGGGGGAGAAGAAGCTGACGAATAACATCCGCCTCATCGAGACATTCGGTCACACCCCGGGGAGCATATCGGCCCTCGTAGAGACTGGCGAGGGCCTCGTCGCTTGTATAGGGGACGCCGCGATAGTGAAGGAGGATTACCTTGAGTTCAGGGAACCGATGGTGGTGACGAAGAATATCAGTGAAGCCACTGCTGTTGAGAGTCTGAAGAAGGTCGCGGCGTACAAGCCAGTCCTAGTGATACCAGGGCACGACACCGCATTCAGGCCCTAGAAAGGTTTATAGACTGACACCCTCCCAGAAGACGGCGGTAATCTATGCCAACGCACGGATCGCTGACAAAGGCGGGCAAGGTAAGGGCACAGACGCCTAAGATCGAGCCCCAGCCGAGGACCCGCCTCTCACCCAAGAGGAAGACGAGGAGTAACTACATCAAGAGAGTCGTCCACGCGCCACGTGACGACCGTCGCGGCGGTCGCGGGCAGCGCTTTTAAGCCTCTTCTGACCTAGTTGGACTCGGTTTTGGATCGCGCCCTCAGAGAGATCGTAGAGAAGCTTCTTCAGATAGACGTCCCCTCTAGAGCTGACTTAGACCAGATAAAGATAGATGTGGCTCGCCAACACGGGTTACCTCGGATACCTCGTAACTCAGAGATACTTGCCACCCTAACCGAGGAGGAGGCGGAGCTGCTTCTCCCCGTCCTCAGGAGGAAGGAAGCACGCGCCTTAAGCGGGGTGAGCGTCGTTGCCGTTATGACTACGCCGTACCCATGCCCTCATGGGCGCTGCGCTTACTGTCCAGGAGGCCCAGAGGAGGACAGCCCTCAGAGCTACACAGGCTACGAGCCAGCGGCCATGAGGGGTGCTCAGAATGAGTACGATCCTTACAGGCAGGTAAAGGCGCGTATCAGGCAGCTTGAGACGATCGGACACGTTGTCGACAAAGTTGATCTAATAATCATGGGTGGAACATTCCCTGCCTCTCCACGCCTGTACCAGGAGGGCTTCGTCAAGGGGTGCCTCGACGCCCTCACAGATATTTTATCCACTAATCTTGTTGAGGCGAAGTTCAACGCCGAGAAGTCGGGCATCAGGAACGTCGGGATAACCGTCGAGACGCGCCCAGACTGTATTAAGGAGAAGGACATCGACGGAATGCTCGAACTCGGCGTCACACGCGTCGAACTCGGCGTCCAGAACGTCTACGACGACGTCTACCAGAGGGTAGGTAGAGGCCACAATGTTCAAGACGTCGTCGATGCGACGAAGCGTCTAAAGGACTCCGCTCTCAAGATCTGCTACCACATGATGCCCGGCCTACCCGGCTCAAGCCCAGTGAGGGATCTTGAGGGGTTCAGCGCAGTCTTCGAGGACCCCCGTTTCAAGCCTGACATGCTCAAGATCTACCCAACGCTTGTTGTAAAGGGAACGAGTCTCTATGACTGGTGGAGGAGGGGCGAGTACACGCCTCTCACGACGGGGGATGCTGCAGAGCTCGTCTCCAAGGTCATGGAGATTACGCCACCGTGGGTCCGAATCATGCGGGTCCAACGAGACATACCCCTTCCACGCATCGATGCCGGTGTCAATATGAGCAACCTCAGGCAGCTCGCAGAGGACTGCTTAGCGGCGCGGGGTGGACGATGCAGGTGCATACGCTGCCGGGAGGCTGGCCACTCTTCGAAGAAGGCTGACCCAGGCAGTCTACAGATTACTCACATCGTCTACCAGGCGTCGGAGGGGACAGAAGACTTCATACAGGTTGAAGATAAAGAGGCCGACGCCCTCGTCGGATTCGTCAGGCTCAGAATACCTCATGAACCGACTCGCCCCGAAATAGACTCCCACACCGGATTGATCCGAGAGCTCCACGTCTACGGTCGCATGGTCCCAGTGGGTGAGCGCCGGGGCGACGCTTGGCAGCACAGGGGCTGGGGCGAGGCATTGATGGCGGAGGCTGAGAAGACGGCAAGGGAGCGTTACGACATGCGAAGAATGATAGTCATGAGCGCTCTTGGGACGAAGCAGTACTACGCTCGCCTCGGCTATGAGAAGGAAGGCATCTATGTCTCCAAGCCACTCTGACCCGCATCTCTTAATACCCGGGGCAACGGTAGAAATCCCTGATTCTAGATGGTTGCCGAGACTCTCCCCGGCTACAGAGGGAAACTCAGGGAGCTCCTCACCCACGCTAAGGTCGGTGTCGGAGACGTCGTCAGTGTTAACAAGGGCAGTGATACCTACGAGGGTACACTCCTACCCCGCGTCGAGAACTCCGATGAGTGGCACCTCATTATAAAGCAGAAGACTGGTTACAACATCGGAATAGCTTACAGCGACGATCTCCGCGTTGAGAAGATCGGGGAGGCAGTCAAGCCTGAGTTCCATCCACCACCCCTACCACCCGTTAAGGAAGGGCTCCCTAAGGTCAGCATCATAAGTACAGGCGGTACAATCGCGAGTCGGGTCGACTATGTTACCGGCGGCGTCTACGCCGCCATGTCGAGCAGAGACCTCCTAAGCATAGTCCCCGAGCTAGCCGACATAGCCCAGATAGAGGCAGACATCCTCTACAGCGTCTTCAGCGAGAACATCAACTCGGAACACTGGGAGGGGATGGCGAAGAGGGTTGCTGAGAAGATCAAGCAGGGCGCGGATGGTATCGTGATCACCCACGGAACCGACACTATGGGTTACAGCACTGCAGCCCTCAGCCTAGCTATTCAGAACCTACCTATACCCGTCATCTTCGTCGGCAGCCAACGCAGCAGCGACCGCCCCAGCAGCGACTCCGCCACAAACCTCGTCGCCGTCGTCAATGCAGCAGCCCACGCCCCATTCGCCGAGGTTGTCCTTGGCATGCACGAGGGCACTGGCGACGACTCTATAATATTTCATCCCGGGGCCAAGGTACGCAAGTGCCACTCCAGCGCCCGCTACGCCTTCCAGACCGTAAACGCCAGCCCCATTGCCCGATATAAGGACGGTAGGACCGAGATGATCGCTGAACACTATAGGCCTCGTCAAGACTCGGAGCCTATGATCAGGAACAGGTTCGAGAAGAAGGTAGCCCTCCTAAAGTTTCACCCCAACTTCGACCCACTCATAGTCGACACCCTCGTCAATGCGGGCTTCAAGGGCATAGTATTCGAGGGGACAGGTCTCGGCCACGTCTCCGAGAGTTGCTACGATGCCATCAGCCACGCAGATAAGGCCGGCGTGTTAATGGGGATGACCAGCCAGTGCATCTGGGGGCGCGTCAACATGAACGTCTACAGCATGGGGCGAGAGCTCACCCGCCGCGGCGTCGAGCCACTGGAAGACATGCTGCCCGAGACCGCTTATGTTAAGATGATGTGGAGCCTCGGCAACTCGGAGACCCCTGAGGAGGCAAGGAGGCTGCTAAAGGAGAACGTCGCGGGGGAGTATAACCCTCGGACCCCATACACTAGGAGGAAGCCATAGATGGACTACAAGAAGATCGGGCTCAAGGTAGGCATCGAGGTCCACCAAGAACTCGCAACGAAGCACAAGCTCTTCTGTAGCTGCCCACCGACTCTTAGTGAGGCCGAGCCTGAGTTCAAATTCCTCCGCCGCCTCCGCCCAAGCCAAAGCGAGTTGGGCGAGTTCGACCCAGCAGCCCTCTTCGAGTTCCTCCAGGGTAAAACCATCCAGTACGAAGGAGACAGCGCCACGACATGCCTCGTCGAGATGGACGAGGAACCGCCGGGTCCTCTAGACCTTGAAACGCTCGAACTCACCCTAAGATTCGCCCTCATGGTGGGGAGCCACCCAGTGGACGAGGTCCACGTGATGCGAAAGACTGTCGTAGACGGGAGCAACACAGGCGGCTTTCAGCGCACATGCGTCGTGAGCCTTGGCGGCGCGATCGAAGTAGAAGGCAAGAGATACGGGATACAACAGATCAGCCTGGAAGAGGACGCCGCTAGGATCGTTGGCGAGGAGGGGAGAACAGTCCGATACCGCCTCGACCGCCTAGGTATACCCCTCATGGAGATCGTTACAGCCCCAGACATGCACGATCCAAGCGAGGTCCAGGCGGTCGCCCTCAGGATTGGCAGCATACTACGCGCAACGGGGAAGGTACGCCGCGGCCTCGGAACAATCCGACAGGACATCAACGTCTCCATCAAAGGTGGGAAAGTCGTCGAGATCAAGGGCGTCCAAGACCTCCCCATGATGCCCACCATCGTCGAGTACGAGGCGCAGCGCCAGTGGAGCCTACTAGATATTAGGGACGAACTACTCAATCGTGGCGTAAAACCCGAGCACATCAAGGATGATCAGCTCGACGCCTCCGCAGTTTTCAATGATACAGAATCAAAGATACTTAAGGGCGCACTCAAAGCGGGCGGCGTCGTCAAGGCGGTCAAGCTCCCCGGGTTCGCCAGCTTAACCGGAAGGGAACTCTGCCCCAACAGGCGCCTTGGCACCGAGATGAGCGACCACGCCAAATACAGGGGAGGTGTCAGGGGCATCTTCCACACCGACGAGCTCCCTGGCTACAGCATCACCCAGGCCGAGGTTGACGCGCTTCGTGAGCTCACCGGCGCAGTTGAAGGCGACGCCGTTGTCATAGTCGCGGACGACGCCGAGAAGAGCAGGCGTGCCCTCACCGCAGTCGTAGAACGAGCATTGGATGTCTTCAATAAGATCCCCCTCGAGACGCGGGCGGCTAACCCCGATGGGACGACGAGATTCACACGTCCGCGTCCTGGAGCAGCACGTATGTATCCCGAGACCGACGTTAAGGCCATAACCATAACCCCCGAACATCTCGCCACTGTTAAGAAGAGTCTACCCGAGATGCCCGAGGCCAAGTTAAGACGCTTCCAGAAGGACTACGCTCTCAACGAGAAGCTCGCTAGGCAGATCGTCGACAGCGATTACATGAGTCTCTTCGAAGAGCTGACCCGCAGCCACAAGGCACTGACGACCTTAGCCGCCGTAACCCTCACAGAAGACCTGAAGAAACTGCAGAGGGATGGCGTCCCAGTCGAGGTGCTTACAGAGGTAGCCATAAGGGGCACATTCAACCTCGTGGACTCGGGGGAGACTGTAAAAGAGTCCATCCCCCCCATACTCACTTGGTTAGCCCAGAACCCCGCGAAGTCCGCGAAGGAGGCAATCGTATCCCTCGGGCTCAGTATGTTATCCGAAGCTCAGCTTGCGTCGATCATCGATGCTAAGATCAGGGCTAACCCCGAGACGCTCTCCATGATGGGTGAGAAGGCAGTGGGACCCATAATGGGGGCTGTGATGGCGGAGGTCCGCGGTAAGGCGAAGGCGGCCGATGTTCAGGCTATGATAAAGAGGAAGCTCAGAGAACTTCTCGCTAAGTAGCCTTTTTCATAATATTCGTACATTAAAATGCGTATTATGATTATATACTTTATATCATCTCAATTATATGCGACATTATGTAGTGTATCAGTACTAATATCCTACGAAACCGGGAAAAAATCGCCATTTTATACCTTTCAAATCCTTTTCATATAAAACGAAGTTATTGATGATATCGTTCGACAACTGTTATAAGCCCTATAATACCAAAGTAATACGAGTTGTGATACCTTGAGCCGCCCACCCTTCCACCTAAAGGTAAGGATAGGGGAAATGGAGGTTGAGCTTGGCGGCGATAAAGCGGAGGTCCTATCAACCCTCGACGAGCTACAGACAATAATCGAGAAGGTCTCCGCGTCCTTCCAGGGTGAGTCGACAGGACACAGACCTCGCCCCAAGAAGCAGGCAGAGAACGGAACGCCCGAGGCCTTACCACAGATTCCACGTACCACCCAGTGCAGTGAGGCTGTGACCTCCCTTCTCGCCGACCCGTGGGGAAAGACCCCCCGCACAATCGCGGAGCTCAGAGAGGCGATGGAGGCGAACGCTGTCTTCTTCCCTAAAACCACTCTCTCCGGCGTCCTCGTCTGGTTGGTAAAGAAAGGGACGATCCGCCGCTGGAAGGACAAGAAGAGGGGATATCTTTACACTATGAATGCACAAGGGGCAGAGTAAATTGCCAAAACTAACCCTCACCGTGAAGACCCAGTTCGGAGACATTCAAGTCACCGGGGAGACGCCCGAGGAACTGCTCAAAGGAGTCGACTGGCTCACCAAGGACTACCTTTTACAGCTCAACGAGAAGATATCGGGACTCATATCTATGCAGGCCCTTGATCACCTCAAAGACGTCGTTGAGATGAGGAGAGATGGTCCCATTCTTGTCTGTAGAGAGGAGATAAGCCACTACGAGGCGATAGGGCTTCTACTCTATGCTCTGAAGGGGTACCAGGCTACTGGGAAGGAGCTTAAGGTGAGCCTCGACGAGAGCGGTCGCAAGGTCATTGTTCCAGCCCGGCTCCACGAGATGGTGAAGAAGGGTCTCCTCTTCCGCCCCGAAGGGAGGGGTGGTATCTACAAAATGACAGCGAAAGGTGTCAACTGGGTGGAGAAGGAGGTCCTTCCTCAGATCCGGGAGAAGCAGGCTGCGCTAGCCTAGGATGCTCCCTCTCATAGTCCTCGTACATGTCGGAGACGGTGATGAGGAGGCCCAACACTATCTGCTTTGCATCGCATGTGTAGCCACCGTCCTTGAATGGGCTGCGTTGTATAAGGTTCTTCTCGAGGAGTTTCGCCACCGCTCTCTCCGTTGCCTTTGGAGTGAGGCTCAGCTCGGTGGATAAATCCTTCACCGACATGGTCCTCGCGGTGCCTAGCAGGTGGAAGACTATCTGGAACTGGCTCGGCGCCTTGCGTAATTTGAGCAGCGTGTCTGTTCTGTTCCCTAGTTCGCCAAGCTGCTTCTCAGACAATTTTTCCCAGAGGCCACTTTCTCCCATGTACTTTTAAACGATACCTATATGATTGGGGCGGGGAGGTAGCCGAAAGTGGGTTCTTATCTGCGCCCAAGATCTCTGTATAGCTTCATTATTAAATCATAAGGCGTCACGACAGCTACATAACCTTCGGGGCGGGAGTCTACGAGCCCCTGTTTCTTCAGCTCTGCGAGACGTGCACGGACCGTGGAGCCGTTCTCCCTTAGTGCTTCGGCTATCTCCTGCGGCTTGAGGACGCTGCCCCTGAAGGCAAGGTGGCAGATGATCTTGTAAGCGGAGGTATCTGGTTCAAGCTGGTCGAGCTTATCAGCGCTCATTTGTTGAAGTACTCCTCGAGAAGGGTGACAAGGATCGGCCCGAGCTTGTACCTGTACACTCCACGACTCACTGGGTCAACGAGCCCCTTGTTTTTCAAGTTGAAGAGAGCGATGTTAACTGCGTTGACGGTGAGCCCTAATTTTTCAGCGATCTCCTGGCTCGTAAGAGCCTCGCCGCTTTCGACGAGACAGAGGAGTACTTGCTGCTGGCTCTCCGCCCGCCTCAGTCCCTCAATCTCGTCAGTGCCGACCATCAATGTCACTTCTTTGCGAAAATATACGAGACGAAGTCTGTGAAGGGAATTACGCTCCTGTAGCTGCCATCCTCCATCTGCTTGACGTAGCCCTTGTCGAGTAGGCTACGGAGCACCGGGCGTACGGTACCTGACGCGATGCCCGTCTCCTCACTAATTGTACCAGGGAGACTCGCGCCTCGGAAGGCGAGGTAAGCGAGAACTTTGAACTGTGCCGTATCAGGCTTTAACTCCTTAGTCGCCTTTTCGATCAGCTCAGACATCGCATTTCGCCTGCTTCTCCAGCGCCTCGATCTTATCCATAAGGTGGATCACGATCCCAGCGTAGTTAGGTTCGTAGTTACCTCGTCCACTCCTCTGGAGGAGGTCCTCCTTTGCGAGCTTGGCGAATGCATCTTTTACGGAGTTATACTTAGCATCAAGTTTGGCCGCCATCTGCTCGGGACCTAAAGTTGGATCATGGAGGAAGCTACGGAAAACCTTATCCTTTAGACTTAATTCCTCGGACATTTATGTAAAACTGGTCCCTACTTCTTATTAACTTTGTTTTTGATCTTGTTATGTTGGATCGCTCGTTGATTAAGTTAACCGAGCATTAGCATTTCTTGCTTTATATATAAAATGGCATTTAAACCAAATTACGCTCTGTATCTTCGATCACTTTAAATATCTAAGAAAAAAAGTGTTATGCAGAAATTGTTCTGGGGGTTATGTACTGAGTGCTAAGTCTTGAGGAGCGGGCGGGCGTTGTCGAGGCGGAGAGGAAACCGGGTGGCAGCCTGAGCCTCTCCAT
>MEZF01000110.1:0-2942 GCA_001774245.1 Candidatus Bathyarchaeota archaeon RBG_13_52_12 | reverse complement strand
TTCTTAGAGAGATATCGAGCGACGTTGCTTCGGAGCAACCCAGTGTCGCGATGCTTGCTGCGCGTATCAGGGAAGAGATGAGCCTCTTCCGCATGACGAAGCACGAGACGTACAAACAGGTTGCTGGTGTAGACGCGGGGAGCCAGATACTTCCACTCGCCTCTAAGAGGTACGGTGTTATAAGCGCTCTCGTTTACGGCCTTCCTGAGGGATCTAAATTTTGGATGCCCCCCGAGTTGATGTCGCTCCCGTATGGGGTGGCTGGTAACAGGTTTGAGGGAATGGTGAATGCGAGGAGGGAGGCGAAGCTTTACGAGACCGCAGCCGTGTACTTGCGGGCTCACACGGAGACGGAGTTCCTCATTGTCGACGGTCCCCTCGCCTTCAGCGACTGGTGGGGGGTGTCTGGTTGCCATAAGGACCAGAAGAGGCTTCTTGACGCAGTCAATGGGCTTCTTAGTCTGAGTAGGGATGTGAACGTCGCACTAGCAGGGGTAGTGAAGAGGCCGAGTGCTCGCTACCTTCTCTACCACCTCGGGCTTCAGGGTGAGACCCAGCTACCTGACAGTTTTCTCCTCCTCCACGCTCTACGTCCGGGGGAGAGGACCGACATCTTCAGTCCCAGGACTGCACTCATGCAGGCGAGCAGAGCCGCTAACTTCATGGGGGCCCTCGATGTCCCCATCTATAGCTTCTACGGGCGTATGACTCGGGATTGGAGTCTGCCACCTATCAGGATCGACCTCCCCGCCTACAGCCTCGGATGCCTCGATGACGTTGCCGACTACTGCTACGCCACTGCGCTAAGCAACGGGATACCGCTCCCAATAGTGAAGGCGGACGAGGGGGTCAAGATCACGCGCCGTTTCATGGCCGAGGTCTACGGTGAGATTCTGAGCCTGGTGAGTAGGCGCACCGGCGAGGTCCGGGGGCTCGCGCCTTACTGGGGTGAGGGCAAATGGATGGGGGCCTGAAGGTAGGGCACACATATAGCCTGACGGGTGAGTACAACGTCGACCAGATCACAGTCCTCTTAATGCGTGGCAGGGAGTTAGCGAAGGGTGACCTCGTCTACGTAAGGCACCCAAAGAATGGCTCACCCGTCGTCTACCAGGTCGTCAAGGTCTACCCCCACAAGAGGGTCAGGGAGTACGAGGAAGCTCTCCTCACCGAGGGGCGAGTCATAGACGATGCTGAGGACTCGAGCCTACATGCTGAGGCATACCAATGGGGGTGGATGGATGGGGAGGGCAGCCTCAGACCCCTTCGCTACCCCCTTGTTCCAAATACGCAGGTTTACGCCGCTGAACACGACCTCGTCGCCAAGTTCACTAAGCCTAATGGAGAGTGGAGGTTCTTACTTGGCACCGACCCCACCACTGATCTAGATGTCGAGCTCGGACTATACCCCTTGATAAGGCAGAGCTGCCTGATATGTGGTGCCGTGGGGACCGGGAAGACGACGACTGCAATCAGCATGGTGGCCCGCGCCGCGAACGCGAAACCGCCTGTTAGATTCTTCATAGTCGACAAGGACGGGGAATACAGTAGCCTAGTGGAGCGCCTTGGAGTTGGGGCAGTCCTCAAGGTGCCGTGGAGTAGCTTCTTCCAGCCTGGTGATGTCCCCTGGGACGACTATGTCGCCGAGTTTGGGTGGCAGAAGACGTGGTGGAACGCAAAGATATTCGTACAGGCGTTAAAGATCCTATATGCCCAGGCCGCGGTGGTAACGAAGGCGAATCTGCGTCGATCTGTCTCCCTCGTCAGCGCAGAGAACCTCGGCTTCAACAAGAAAGTCGATGATTGGGAGCTATACAGGGCGCAGGTAGAGAACGCGATAAACACTAGTCGCCTCATACCCGATGGTGAGACCACGGTTCTTGACCCAGTCCAGCTCTTAAAGGAGCGGAAGATTGTGATCATGGATCTTAGCGACGGGAAGGACACGTGGGAGCAGAAGCACCTAGTTGTAGCCCAGGTGCTCCGTCGCGTCTTCGGGGAGGCCCTCGAGAACAGGAAGTTCGGTTGCATAGTGGTGCTGGAGGAGGCAATGTACTACGCACCACAACACGGAGTCTTCGAGATAGGAGAGAAGGAGAGCCGTAGCAAGCTGTTAGGTGTGATAAAGGAGATCGCGACTAACGGAGGGCGTAACGGCGTCGGCCTCTGGATCGTAACACAGCGCCTCGCCACCGTTGAAAAGACTGTCGTCACCCAGTGTGCCAACAACATAATCTGCCATGGCCTCGAGGACCTCGACAAGCAGCGCCTCGCAGAGATAATGGGAGATGAGTTCACCCAGCTCATAGGCGATCTCCCACCAGGGGAGGCTATAGTCAAGGGGACAGCGCTCAAGTGTAGGTTCCCAATCTGGG
Source organism: Candidatus Bathyarchaeota archaeon RBG_13_52_12 (assembly GCA_001774245.1). Taxonomy (GTDB): domain Archaea; phylum Thermoproteota; class Bathyarchaeia; order TCS64; family TCS64; genus UBA8941. The sequence continues at coordinate 567 of MEZF01000110.1, read as the reverse complement.
TTAAAGTCCTAGCCGAAGTCTACCCGGCGTCGAGTCTAAGCTCCCCAATGAGCCGTTTCGTGCATATGGCCATCGGTGAGACCGTTGAACAGCCTCGCGCGTACTAAGCTGCAATATCTCATCTTGCTGAATGAGAATATTATCCTTTTCATCTATCCCCTAGGGACGCGTCCGCCTTATTCATAACCTAAACAAGCCTTTGAACTGGGACATCTTTTCGCTCACTTATACCATAATTTTTTATAAAAAGGGCTATTCCGAGGATACATGGAAGCGACCCAACCACCCAAGCGGAAACGTATCAACTATGGACGTAGCCTCCTCACGATCTTTACTATAATAGTACTAATTGGCGTATGTCTCGAAGCTGTGACGATACTGTTTAAGTGGAAGGATTTCGAGCAACTGCCAGAGTTCCTCAGGCCATATTCCTCCTTCCTACTCTTCGCCAGCCCGTACCTCAGGTATTTCAATGCTGTGATAATCCTCGTACTCGGCTACTTCATAGTGGGGGAGGTGGGACGCATAATCTACGCCTACATGCGTGGCTTCGCAGACCACTCCTCA
>MEZF01000109.1:7783-8255 GCA_001774245.1 Candidatus Bathyarchaeota archaeon RBG_13_52_12 | reverse complement strand
GACGCATGACGCTTGCGGAGCTGGTTAAAGACTCAGGGTTCGCCCGTTCAACGGTGATCATCCATCTCGAGCGGCTTGGAACAGAAGGGCTCCTACTGAAGGAGAAAAAGCCGGGTAACGACCGTGGACGGCCCAGATCCCTGTATCGCCTTGCAGGCACTCACACGCTTAAGACAGCGGCTCCACCCGGCATCGTTGCTCTAGGGTTCTCGACGCTTAGAAGTGCCTGCAGGTACGTGAAGGGTGGCTACTGTAAACTCGCGAGGAACACTTGCGCAGTCCAGGGCTGCCGGCTGACCGTGAAGCCTGAATAAATCTATTAAAGTCTGAATTAAGCAACGTCCTGGCGCGTGCACGATTAGGTTCCCGCATAGGGCCTGGAGGCCTCTCATGTTGCAGAGATATGGATCTGTATTCGATAATTTATTTCTAGTTTGGTCGAAATATCTGCACAAGGGGGTCGCTGAGCCGT
>MEZF01000109.1:7582-7664 GCA_001774245.1 Candidatus Bathyarchaeota archaeon RBG_13_52_12 | reverse complement strand
CGACAGGGCCGTGAGCGTCAATCCGGACTACCCGGAGGCGTGGCATGGCCGGGGGGTGCACCTCAGTAATCTTGGCCGATAC
>MEZF01000109.1:7260-7358 GCA_001774245.1 Candidatus Bathyarchaeota archaeon RBG_13_52_12 | reverse complement strand
CGACAGGGCCGTGAGCGTCAACCCTGACTACGCTGAGGCATGGTATGGCAGGGGGGTATACCTCAGTAATCTTGGCCGGTATGAGGGTGCCGTGAAGT
>MEZF01000109.1:7060-7160 GCA_001774245.1 Candidatus Bathyarchaeota archaeon RBG_13_52_12 | reverse complement strand
TCTCAAGTCTGTCGACACGGCAGTGAGGCTCAAGCCTGATTACGCGGAGGCGTGGTATGGCAGAGGAGTGGCTCTCAGCAATCTCAGCCGATTCGATGAG
>MEZF01000109.1:6693-6851 GCA_001774245.1 Candidatus Bathyarchaeota archaeon RBG_13_52_12 | reverse complement strand
CGAACCGCACGTAACCCTAACGCCGGGTCAGATTCAAAAAGACATGAGGATCTACTCACGGCTGCCTCTTGTCTGTGACGCTCTCAGAAGCAAAGCAATGGGCCAATACGGCGTCATCAGAATCAAGGAGAATCGTAAAGCGGGAGCGCTGGGGGATG
>MEZF01000109.1:0-6671 GCA_001774245.1 Candidatus Bathyarchaeota archaeon RBG_13_52_12 | reverse complement strand
CTTTTTCAAGGAGGCAAAGTCGGATTCTCCTCGAAAAAAGGCCTCACCAGAACCCCCGAAGGGGGAGCACATGGAGCCGCCTGGCAGACCGAGGAACTATTACGAGGTGTTGGGGATCAAAAGAGACGCCACGAGAGAGCAGATAAGAGGCATCTACAAAAGATTAAGCCTGATATACCACCCGGATCAGGGTCGACACTTCGATGTTGACGGTGAGAAGCCCTATAGAGAGATTAAGGAGGCCTATGAAACCCTGATAGACCCCAGGAAAAGAGCCGCGTACGATAGATCGCTGAGACGTTAACTCCCACTACCAATAAGCCTGTCAATCGACTATGCGCGCGCATTTAAAATGGGTGGTGGAAAACAACCACGGAAACCACCACCCGCCCACAGCGTGTTAAATGGGGCAGAATGTGATCAGTCAGCCGATATTTGAGGTTTTATCACTCTCTTATTCAATAGACTGATTGGCACTAAAAATCACATAAGCTTGCATACAGTCCAAATTCGCACGCGCGAGGCAGTAATCACGCAAGACTTTCTTAAGTACGCCTGCTAGCGTAACGCGCGCGATACTAGTAGTTTGAGGCAGTTTTCGGTTTGAGAAGGGTGGTTTCTGTAAGAGGGTCAGGGCGGGTTGTGAGGCCGGATTTACCCCAAAAATAAGTAAATGGGTTTAAAAACCAATTAAAACCAATCACGAAACAAGCTGGTGCGCGAATTCATGCGATACAGATCTACCTAATCAAATAATTTCAAGTATCACACTAATACGTATTAGACATTCATAATCCTAATATTAACTTTTACAGACAAGTTTAAGCACATACATCTTACAGGCGGTCTAAATAAATGGGGCAAATACTAGAGGAACCAAATTACCGCCAACTACTGGAGAAATCACCCGAATCCGTATCAATAATAATTAACGGTAAATACGTGTACGTGAATAAGAGCGCCGCAAAGCTCCACGGACTAAACGAGCCCGCGGAGCTAATCGGCCAAGAGGTAACCAGATTCCTCCCCGCCTCAGATCTCGATAGGGTAAAACAGATAATGATGGGAAGGGCGAAGGGCGAAGAACATCCCCTCAGGTACGAGTTTAAGCTACTTCGACCCGACGGCTCGGAGATCGTCGCCGAGACGCAGGTGGCTCTAATCGACTATGGGGGGAGGGTCGCGTCTCTCTCCTTCGCAAGGGACATCACGGAGAAGAAGCGGTTTGAAGAACAGACTAGAAGTAGACTCGAAGCCCTCCACCGGCACGCCGCCAACCTCGCAAACATGACCACAGTTCAGTCAGCAGCTGAGTACTCCTTCGAGATAATCGAGAAGATCATGGGGTTCAACGACGGCGCCATCGGCTTAATTGAAGAAGACTACCTGAAGTTCATCTACGCTAAAACCGCTCCCGCTGATCAACTACCCATACTGCCACTAAATGGCAGGGGCATCACCATTCGGGCGATAAAGACTGGGAAACCCCAACTAGTCAAAGATACACGACTGGACCCAGAGTACGTGACGGGCTTCGGTACATCGCTATCTGAGCTCGATGTCCCCATAAAAATCGGGGATAAAGTCGTCGGCGTGATAAACCTCGAAGACTCAAGACTAAACACCTTCACGGAGGAGGACGCGAAGATCCTGGAGATCCTCTCTGAGCACCTGTCTTCAGCGATGATCAACATACAATCTCAGGAGAAGATCAAGTTCCACCTGGAGGAGCTTGAGCGCTCAAACCGGGATCTCGACGAATACGCCTATGTAGTCTCCCACGATCTGAAAGCACCTCTCCGGACAATCAAGTCATTCAGCACGTTCATAATGGAGGACTACGGGGTCAAGCTCGATGAGACGGGGAATGATTACCTGAAGAGAGTGAATAACGCCGCCACGAACATGGATAGGCTAATCGAGGATCTTCTACTCCTGTCACGAGTTAGTCGAAAATTCGTTGACCCCGAAGAAGTGAACCTAAACGAGCTACTTGATGAAATCAAGTACGACCAAGAGGGTACTCTCCACGAAAAGGACGCTTCACTGATAATTGGGAAGCTGCCCACGTTAGACCTTCAGAGGATTTGGGCCAAGCAGCTCTTCTCAAACTTTATTGGTAATGGATTAAAGTTTAACAGGTCTCAACACCCGACCGTTGAGGTCTCTTGTACAGAGGATCAAGAAAAATACACATTTACCGTAAAAGACAATGGGGTCGGCATCGATGAAAAACAGATCCCAAATCTTTTCAAGATATTCACGAGGCTTCACACCAGCGAGGAGTTTGAGGGAACCGGCGCCGGGCTGGCGATATGTAAAAAGATCGTAGAGTATTTTGGGGGCAGGATCTGGATTGAGAGCAAAGTCGGTGTAGGGAGCACGTTCTTCTTCACGGTTCCGAAGCGAGTGTCAAAGCCAGTTAGGTGATTGTGTATGTCGACAAACAAGGTATCTCAGAGCAACGCGATCCTGTTGGTGGAGGATAGTCTAGATGACGTCCTCATTACGAGGAGGGCCCTTGAGAAGGGTAGGATTTGTAACCCACTCTATGTTGTGAATGACGGGGAAAGTGCTCTTAGGTTTGTGAGGAGGGAGGGTGAATTCAGGAACTCCTGCACGCCGGCGCTTGTGCTTCTCGACCTCAACATGCCTAAGCTTGACGGTTTTCAGGTTCTTAAGGAGATGAAGCGCGATCAGAGGCTGAAGAGCATCCCCGTTGTGGTGCTGACTACCTCTGATAGAGATAAGGATGTTGAGAGAGCGTATCTCTTAGGCTGTAACAGTTTCATCGTTAAGCCGGTTAGTTTCGAGAGTTTCCTAAAAGTGCTTATGAGCATTAAGGAGTACTGGTTGAGCATTTCTCGAGTTCCAGGCTAGTAAACCACGAATGCGTACGCGAACTTCCACCATATTCTCCCACAAAGCTTCAGGAAAATAATCCGCACTTTAATTGCGTGTGTGCTAGGAGGTTGAACCAAAGTTAAGCGCGTCGAGGCCTGAGCTCGTGAGAGAGTAGCTGTACAGGGTGGCCATCTTCCCATTTACTAGGTCAAACTCGGCTCCGCATCTGCTGCACTTGTAGGATACTGCGGGTTGACTCGATATGTGCCCATTTGAGCATTTGAACCATTGGTATACGCCTTGACTACGCTGGAACTGCATGGGCGACTCGCCCCTCTGAAATAAGCCGTCCCCGCACTCCTTGCATTTAATAATTGTCTCGTACTCATAGGAAGTACACTGGGGGCAGGTCACTATTGATCGAATCGGCTTCTTCGCGAGAATGTTGGCCTCAACGAGTTTCTCCAGATTCTTTAGAGAGTCATCAAACGTGAACCCGGGCGACGGATACAGTTCAGCCTTGCCCCCAAGTTTCACCAAAATCACGAAATTAGCTTTAAAGATCGTTGAAAGAGACGAGGTGAACTCCGGGGGTACACCCTCCGGTATATGGATCTTGTAGACATATTCTCTAATGACACTCGTGAGCCGCTGAGCGTTAATCTCACTCTTGAGAATGTAGTCGAGAGCTCCCCCCTTCAACGCTTCACGTGCAGTCCTCACGTCGCCTTGACCGGTCACAAAGATAACTGGGGTTTTGATGTTCTCCCTCCTTAGCCCATCGAGAATCTGAAGGCCCGTCGAATCGGGTAGCCTAAAATCTACTAATATTAGATCATATTCTTTAGAACTTAAACTCCTCATACCGTCTACGCCGTTTCCCTGGATCTCAAGCTCAAAACTAAACCCAGTTTTTTCTAGAGCTCTCCTCAAAACGACCTGATCATCAACGTTATCTTCGATATGAAGAATCCTCAATTTCATCATAATCAACTCATAATCATTTTAAAATCAGTCGGAATCCGAGAAAGAGAGTCAAGCCCCCTTTATCTCGATAAAAGCCTTGATGAAGTTCTCGAAGCTGACTGGCACGCTGGTAGTCATGATCGTAAGATGGCAGCATGTTATCTCTCTCAGTAACTTTATCCGACGTTACCTATATTTTCAGTTTATATTAACATTATTAATCAGGGATCTATATCACTGACCTACATCATTCATACATGCAACTCAACGTTAAACCAACTACCAAGAACATTAACAGGCGCTCGGGGCTTGTCTGATGGCTCGAGGTTAAAGTCCAGACCCGGCACGTAGAATCAAATCAACACCTTTTCACCGGAAGTATCAGTTACGTGGAACGCGTATTGGTAATGCGCGCGCCGTGGCACCACTTCTATTCTTAATTGAGTCTCTTTTTCGCTTTGTCGATCTTCTGCCATATCCCTAAGTCAGCTAAACCAGCCTCACGAAGAGTGTAGCTGAGGTTACACAGCCCAGTATAGTCGTACACCCTGTCCTTCGAGAACCTCGCGATGTCCTCACGCATTGCGTGAGCCACTATCGCGTTCGCCCAACCAGTTGGACCAGGGACCTTGAACTCATTGAGTGCCCTCTTGACCATCTCTATCTTCTCCGCTGTGAGAATCTCCTAGTGTGGCTCTACTCATCAGCTCATCCTCCCACTCCCGCATCATCGTCGACATGATGCCGGGGAAGCCATTCGCCTCGAGGCATCAAGCAGCACATCGACCCTGTCCACCGCCTGCACCTCCCCCCGCTTCTTTGACTATCCCATCAGCTCACTGAAGCTGATCCCCGATCCAAGATACTCGATATACGGCACAAACCGAACACGCTGAACCCTCCTCTGCACCTCAGGATCCTCACTGTCAACGTCGATCAGCTCAACGGCGAAACCGTACAGCTGGGCCAACACCTGTATCATCGGCACCTGTTTCCTACAAGCCCCACACCACTTCGCTGTGTAGACGGTGAACTTATTCGGGCACCTTAGGCGGAATACCATGGTGCGGCGTTGGACCGCGGATAGGAGAATGCCGTTTGGAGAGCCTCGATGTGTTCGTCGGAGGGAAGGGGATAATAAGATGGTGGTCGAAGGGTAGGTTGGAAGGGTAAATCAACATAGGAGGCAAGCACGCAAACGGGAAACCAGCCCTCGGAGTCGCCATCGCAGGCGGAACCGGGAAGGGGCTCCTCTCAGGCATTCAGTCGATATACCACTTCTTCTTCCACAAACAGATGAGAGGGATAAACCCGACACCAGTCTCCTGATTCAACATTGAGGACGCCCTCAGAGAGCTTAAGTCAAGAGGAGCTGAACTCGCCGAACTCTCAAAGAATAAGAGACCTTTCTCCGGGAAGACGAGGGATGAAACCTGGCCGGATGCATTGGCCCACTACGCTCCCCCGAAATACGTGAGATGCGACCCACTCGACGAGTTCGTCATGCTATCAAGACAGCTGATCAAAATATCCGAGGGAGAGAAGGTTGAGAAGGCTAAGGAGGAACTCGAGAAGGCCCTGAGCCTCATCAAGGGGGGGAACAGAGTTGAGGCCTCCAAGTACGCGGTGAAGTCCTATCGGATCCTCCATTTTCCACCATAGGCGTCAACTACCCGTGACTAAGGTCATGGGCTTCCTGTGTGCGCCCCAGAACCTACGACAACAAGAAGATGCGTGGGGTCGAAGACACCTCCAGGATCAGGATAGTGGACTTTAGAATAGTGTCCACTATCGAACGGGACAGACAATCTTCTCCCTCCCTGCTCATCGCCTTCTCGTACGCTCGACCTATCCCCTCATGTGCTGACGAGCCATCGCATAGACGACTAGATATGCTCCAGGCGACCCGACGCCTTCGCGTTATCATAGAATCTCTTATCCGAGGTTTGGAGACTCACCCCCATCGCCTCAGACAACGCCAGATAACAGGAATCATAGACCGTGATATCATACTCGTATGCTAGAGCGGTGGACCTCTCAACCAGCTCCCGACTAGGGACAATGAGGTCGATCTGAATATCCATCAAGTCACCGATGGCCATGCCCACCTTCTCTTCGTTAAACCCCGGCTTATACCGCAGGGCGTTAGCGACCTCGTACAGCAGTAGATCCGGCGCCATCAGCGTCATCACGCCGTCGATGTGCTCCCCCCTCAGCTTGAGGGCTGACTGGGTCCCCTCCTCCTCAGAGAACCACTTGACCACGACGGAGGCGTCGATCACCGCTTCCGCTCGTCCCGCCACTTCCGGATCTCCTCCGCCCCAGACCAGCCGGGCCCGCCGCCACTCCTGAGTTCATCCATGTCACGCGCCGCTGCCACCATTCGCTCCCGGTCCCTGACCCTCACCTGCCTCTGAGCGGCAACCCAGGCCCTGAAGGCCTCAGTTGCTGCGTCTCCAACCTTCATGCCGCGTCTGACTGCCTCCGCTTTTAGGTTTCTGAATGCGCTCTCGTCGAGGTCCTTTATGCTGATGCTCATGGGCAATCATATTGAATCCAGCATTATATACTTTTCCAACAATTCTAACTTAAATGCGTACGCGCGCGCTGCGAATTTAACCTTTAACTTGATCTGCGTTAACGAAATGTGCACGCAGCACATGCTTATTTGACTGTTCAAATTATCCGAACAGGCACTTCCATATTGTTCTGAACCCTAGGATTAAGTCTAGAATCACCACCACTATACTTGATGAATATGGTCTCCTACAACATTAAGCTAACCAGCTATGCAATCATGGGATTGATCTGCGGAAGCCTCATTCTAGGTTCCACAGAGCTGTTTGAAGTCAGCACAAGCT
>MEZF01000108.1:46725-67699 GCA_001774245.1 Candidatus Bathyarchaeota archaeon RBG_13_52_12 | reverse complement strand
TAGTAGGAAAAACTTAAAGATCAAACAGGCACATTTCTAAACAATGTACTGGAAAGAGACCGATAACCGGCTAATTCGACGAGGAGAACTCATACTAGACCCAAAATATCTAACAAACCCAATACAAGAACTAAAAACCATGAACAACCACAAGAAAGGACGCAACTACCACATACCCAACACCTACATCCAGCTCCTCGCAGCCATCCGCTACCTCTACCAGATGCCCTACCGCCAACTTGAAGGCTTCACCAGAGCCCTACACAGACTCGTCCCCTCAACCCCAACAAGAGCCGACTACTCGGGCATCAGGAAACGCATCCTACGCCTCACCATCGAACCATACCGAGACCTCAAGGAGACGAACGAGCCAGTCACCATAGCCGTCGACTCCACCGGCATCAGCGTACACAGGGCCGGGGGCTGGATCGAGAGGAAGCACGGCAAGAAGAGGCACTACGTCAAGCTTCACTTCGCCGTTAACGTGGAGACTCATGAGGTGGTGGCGATGGAGGTGAGCACCGATGACTCACACGATGTGGAGGCGCTTCCGGGGCTCGTGGAGGAGTCCGGTCGGAGCGTGCGGGTCTCGAGGCTCCTCGGTGATGGGGCCTACGACTCGTCTAGGGTCTATGGGTTTTTGGAGGAGAGGGGTATCGAGGCGGTGGTTAAGCCGAGGGGTAACGGTCGGGTGGATCGTGGTCACCCGCTTAGGCGTCGGGCGGTGGGGCTTGTCCGGGGCCTGGGGTATGGTGGGTGGGCTGTGTCGGTGGGTTATGGTCGGAGGTGGGCTGTTGAGACGGCTTATTCGACGTTTAAGCGGTTGTTTGGGGAGCACAGCTTGGCGAGGGACTTGGGTAACATCGTGGTGGAGCTTGTGGGTAAGGTGGCTCTGTATAATATGATGGTAAATGGGTGAGCGGGGGATTGGTCTGGAGAAAAGTGTCTGTTCACATTTACATTAATCCACAGAGCAAAAATAATGGTTATTTAAGACTATCCGAGTAATAATCAACTTCAGCGGATTCCTCAAAACTATTTTTTACTTTTATAAAAAAGACACTATTATTATTCCATAATACAAACACCTTTTTCCAGCTGCTTAATTCCCGGTCGTATCGTTTTTCATTCTTTACCTGCATATTTAAATCGCGGTCTGTGATGGGCAGCGTTTCTTCGTTGTCGAAAGTCACCTTATAATTACTAATCTTCACATCTGGCTTATTGTAGCCAAATTTTGGGCTGAGGATTAGCCATGGCTTTTTGCCACTTACTGGATTTTTTAACCAGTCTTGAAAATCGTGCCCACATACACTTTCGCGCGCGCGAGTAAATAAGAAATTAACATGAAACTTACTGAATGTCTTGCTAGGAGTGTTAGTAATAGATAGATGTGAAAGTAGGGGGTTTGGGTTTGGGGCCATAGCCTTATCATCCGACTTAAACCCATTCAGGATATCGTCAATGTAAAAAACTGTACACAAGCGCGTAGCTGTAGATAAATGATTAATACACGTTGAGAGAAGCAAAAAACATGGCGCACAAACAGCAGGGATACAGATTTGAGAACGACTGGTCCCTAAAAGAAATGAAGGACGACCTCGATGGCCTAAACAGTGCCCTAGTAGTACCCATCAACGTTGAGGTCAAAGCCGACCACATGGTCCTAAACTACGACAACATCAAACAATACGTTGAAGAAGCAAAAACAATCTCAGTCATTGACTGCGGCTGCAGGACAAAAATGAAACACTGCGACAGACCCATCGAAGTCTGCTTAGGACTAAACGACAAGGCCGAAAAGTTCCTCACCGAGCCCATTTATAAAGAAAAGAGACCCCACAGAATATCAAAAGAAGAAGCAATTGACATCTTGAAGAAGACAAACGAAGCCGGACTAGTTCATATGGCCTATGTTCACAAGGACGGCGAAAACGAGGGTAAGCCAGACGTTATATGCAGCTGCTGTTCCTGCTGCTGCGAGATTCTTGGGGCTACTCTGCGATATGGCCTTTCGCCACATGTGTTGAAGGCCTCAGCGAAATCGGAGACGGAGGAATCAAAGTGCACGAGTTGCGGCGTCTGTGTTGAAAGATGTCACTTCGGCGCGAGAAAGATGGCGAATGAGGGATTAGAGTATGATAAGAATCTGTGCTTCGGATGCGGTCTCTGCGTAAACACCTGCCCAACTCAGGCCATAACATTGAAACAGTTGAAATAGCCACCATTTCGTGTTTGGGGCTATTGCCTAATCCTTAGCTTCGCCTGATTTTAGAATAATCTTAACCCAAACTCACTTCTGTATAAGCCTCATCTAAGCGTTGGGCACATCACCGTATATGCAACACAAATAATTCGAGGTGAAGTGTAGCCCCGTTCCAGTAGTATTCGCCAGAACCATTCGTGTAGGGATAAAATGATTACATCGTTTTTGGGGCTGCTTAAGGGGTCTTTGTGAGGCGTTTAAGCTGGTCGCTCAGGCGTCTTCGCCCCGTCTCGGCTGTGACCTCGCTTCTTGTGGCTTCGATTACTCCTCGGGTTATGTCGAGTTTACGTCTGAGTCCTTTTAGGAGGCTGGCGTCCTCCATTGCGACTAGGTGGAGGTAGATCTGCTCCATTCGATTGAGGTGGCGCTTCGCCTCGTCGAGGTCGCCTTTTACGAGCGCGTCTAAGGCTTCGCGGCGGAGTTCACCGGGGACGTCGCCTAGACCGAGGATGTATTGAATGGGTGTGGCTGCGGTGATTTGGGGCGTTGGGTATGTGCCTGTGGCGAGAATGCTGTGAAGGATTATGGCCTCTGCGTGTTCTTCGTGGGCGGCCTCGACCTCCTCATACTGCTCGAGTTCGGGGTGAGCGTTTATGTGGGGCTTAGTCTCGTCGAGAAGACGTCGCGCCTCGTCGAGATTAGCCTGAGCCCTGTCTGCTTGCTTGTTGTGGTCGAGTAGGATGGCCTGCTTGCTTAGCTGGCGGGCTTTGCGGGCTCTGGCGAGAACCTCGTCTCTAGCGTTTTCTCGTGCTTGAAGTTCATCGGTGGCTTGATTTATGATGTTTTGGAGGTTCTCCTCGTCGGTTTGCATAGGTGTTGTTGGGTAGGGGAGCTTATATTCGCTCGCCTGAGGAGTCTTGTTCCGAGTCCAGCTACACTTTGGCTTAGAAGTTTTCACTCGCTTCAGTAGGGTTGGTTGATTATGTCTCGGAGATTGTCGGCTGTGATGTTGCCTCCACTGAGGATGAGGCCGATCTTCTTTCCCCTGAGTTGGTCTCTGAGGTTAACCGCGGCGGCTAGAGGGGCCGCCCCTGCTCCCTCGGCGATGGTGTGAGCCTTCTCAGCGTATAGTTTAATGGCGGCTCGGATCTCATTCTCTTCCACGAGTGTGAAATCATCTGCTAGTCGGCGGAGGATCTGGACAGGAAGCTCGAAGGCTTGACGTGTGGCTAGTCCGTCGGCGATTGTCTTAGCTGGCGGGGTGGACTCGATGTTGCCACTGATCCAACTGTTGCGTACAGCCGGTAACGCCATGGTCTGTACCGCGATGATGCGCGTCTCTGGGCTTAATGCCTTGTAGGCGATGGCACAGCCGCAGGCGCACGTTCCGGCTCCTACAGGCGCTATGATAGCGTCTAGGTCTATCTGGCGCTCAATCATCTCCATCGCCATGGTGCCGACTCCGGCGATGAGGTGGGGCTCGTTTGCGCTATGGATATAGCGGTAGCCGTGCTGCTTAGCGAGAGACTCGGCGTTGAGGCGGGCTTCGTCGAAGTCCGCACCGTGTTCGATGATGGCTGCGCCGTGGCTCTGTATCGCGGCGACTTTATCGGGGTTGGCGCCCTTCTGGACGCATACAGTTGCTTTTACGCCGTAGAGCTTAGCGGCGAGGGCGATGCTCTGTCCATGGTTGCCTGTTGAGGCAGTTATTACTCCTCTATGTTTCTCGTCCTCCGTGAGCTGGGAGACGAGGTTGATGCCGCCTCGGATCTTGAAGGCGCCGGTTGGCTGGTGGTTCTCGTGTTTTATGTAGGCTTTGGCGCCGAGGAGTTGATTGAGGGCTGGGTAGGTGTGTAGAGGTGTCTCAAGGAGGTGGGGGCGGATGCGGGTGCGGGCTGCGACTATGTCTTTAACTGTTGGGGCTTCCATGGCTGTGTTTGTGGCTCTCGGGCTTTTATGCTACACGCCTTATCTTGTTTCGCCTCGCATGTATTGGGGATCTGATGCATGGTCCGGTTTGACCGTGAGCTCGGTCGGACGGTATGGAAAGTTTTACTAGGCTTCCGGGTCTCTCTCCTTGATCTTCGTTGTCACTGGTTGGTTTGTCGGTTGAAGAGGTCCCCACACCGGCTCTGCTGTTGGACCTGGACAATTTCGAGTGGAACATCGCGAAGATGTTCAGCTTCGCTCGGAGTGTTGGGGTAGGTGTTCGCCCCCACGCTAAAACATTCAAAGCTGCAGCCATCTGCAACCGGTTGATCTCTGAGGGTGCCGTGGGGGTCATGACGCAGAAGCTTAGTGAGGCTGAGGCTCTGCTTCACAGCGGTATTCTGTATGGGGATAAAAACATCCTGATGAGTCAGGAGTTGACGGATCCTGGGAAGGTTGAGCGACTTGTGGGCCTCGGCGCGGCCATGGGTGAGGGCAAGATACTGACCAGCGTCGATGATGTGCGGGAAGTTGACATGTTGAACGAGGCGGCGCTGCGGTGGGGGGTCAAGCAGCATACGGTGATCGAGATGAGCCACGGGCGGTGCGGGACAGCGCCGGGGAAGCCCAGCGTTGAACTCGCCAAACACATCGCCAAGCTGCCGGGGCTTGTTTTCCGGGGGATCTATGGATATGAAAACACTGTGAAGAGGGAGTTGGCACTTGAGAGGGATAAGCTTACAGTCGATACGGCTGAAGCGATCAGGTCAGCGGGCATTCCTGTGGAGATAGTGTCAGCAGGCTCTACGGATACCTACGAGGTGACTGGGTCGTATAGGGGCATAACAGAGATCGAGCCAGGGAGCTTCGTCTTCGGCGTGGGGCCGGAAGGGAGTGGCTACGGTTGGGGAAGCAACAACGATGTCTACTTCAAGAGCAGCCTCACGGTGTTGACCACGGTAATCGGAGCCAACTTCCAGGATCGGGTTGAACTGGACGCGGGGTCCAAGGAGCTAAGTGGTGGGAACCCCCGTGCTGTTCCACCGGTACTAGCAAGTGTAGGAGGGGAGGCGATTCACTTCGATAGGGCATCTCTCAGCGAGGAGCACTGCACACTCTACTTTGAAGCGAAGGACTCTGATAGAGGAAGGCTCACATGGGGACAGAAGATCCAGCTAACACCCAGCCACTGCTGCACGTGCGTAAATCAGCACGACGAGATGCTTGTTGTGAAAAAGGGGCGGGTAGCGGCTATCTGGCCGATAACCGCACGCGGCAAATACACCTAAGCCTATCAGTGACACGCTTCATCGCCCTAGTTTTGTGTATACACGCGTGATTAGTTTGAAATCATGGTTCAAATAATTTATATTGCTCTATTTAGTAGTAATTTTCTGGTTAAAGTTATGAAAGGTGCAATCGTTTTCCTAGTAGTCTTCGTTCTAGGCGTCATAATAACGCTGGGCAATACATCTCTTCCCCCTGGGAGTACAATTTATGGAATGCTCAATGTCCCAAGTACGAATTACCCAGTTCTGGGCATCCCTGCCACTACTCTGATCATCTCTGTGATAAACGGCGTCGTGTACGGGTTCATCGCTTGGCTAGCATTCACAATCGTCTGGTCTATTACAGGTAGAAACAAAAACACTCAAAATGTAAATGTGTACGTTGATGGGAAGAAGCAGACATAATTAGAGTCATAGAGGCTATAATTTTATCATCTGCATCCATAAAATTTCAATCAGAAGATGCCTATACCAAAACAAATCACCATAATCAACAAACACATCACTAATCGATTCTTCATTCTCTTCGCTGGATGGATCCCACCATTAGCGATAGTAGAACACCGTGGAAGAGTATCTGGTCGTCGATATAAGACGCCGATACTTGCTTTTCCAACCTCGAATGGCTACGTGTTTGCCCTAACATATGGGAGGAATGTTGACTGGGTGAAGAACCTTCAGGCTTCAGGTCGAGGGGTCTTAAAGTATAATGGAGATGCTGACCCGATCCATTCTCTCCGATATACATCCATTGAAGACGTGAAGGAGATGTTACCTGTTATGGTGAGGCAATTCTTACGCATTTTAAAGGTAAATGATTTCTTAAGGGTAAATAACGAGGGTTAATCTTAAGCGTGCACTCGCGCGCACGACTCAGGATAAGATTATTTTACGCCACCCGGGTCAGCATCAGTCGTTTGTACACGTGTTTGTGAATGATTCTTTTTATATCATCCTAAGCGATGTCTCATCTGGTAGAACGAGTTGAAGTTTGAAGAAGTGTTAGAAAAGAGGAGAAGCATCCGTAAATACAAAGACACCCCCATACCAAAGGAAAAAATATTAAAAATACTGGAGGCCGCCCGAATCGCACCCTCGGCTGGCCATAGACAGCCATGGCATTTTGTAGTAGTCGAGAATAAGGAAACCATCAAGAAACTAGCTAAACAGGAATGGGCGGCTGAAGCCCCGGTCATGATCGTTGGCTTAGCAGATCAGGCAGCGTCTCCAAGTTGGTGTATTAACGATATCGGGATAGCATGCGAACACATCGTTTTGGCTGCGACAAATCTGGGTCTAGGTACGTGTTGGATGGGGCAGACAGGTAGGGAGGACTTGGTTAAGGGCCTATTAGACGTGCCTGATAATTTCAAGGTTATCGCAGTGATACCTCTTGGGGTACCTGACGAGACCCCGGCGCCTAAGGAAAGAAAGAGCCTGGACACTATTGTTAGCTGGGAAAAGTACGGTTCAAAATCCCGATAAAACCTCTCTCTTCACGCACACCTGAGTATCAGGTGGAAGTTAGGATAGGGCTATGCGCGTACGATGAGGCTTAAGCAAAAGTAAATTTGTGGTAAGATTTTCGAGCATCTGGTGCGATGCGCTCGATGTAGAAAAAGTGAATCTAGGCCTTGCCTTTGAGCTTCCTGGCGGTCTCTCTGGCAAGCTCCAATGGAGGCTTCCTCTCCTCACCAGGCTCGTAGCGATTGCCACCGAGCCGTTTCTCATGCTCCTCCTTAGCCTTCACAAGGATCTCTGGCCTAGTCATCAGGTCTAGAACGCTACCCGCCATGGTCTTCGCCGCGAACATCAAGCTCTTATGCCCAATACTCGAGCCGCTGCAAGCCACGAACTGCCAGCTGTGACCAGGCGCCCCAAGTATATTGCACGCGGTGCCAAACTCCATTGTGGGCACTATCCAGCTGACGTGAGAGACATCTGTGCTTCCGGGGGAGACCTCGCCATCGTCCCAAGCATCGAAGATGTCTGTAACTAGGTCGACATCGACGTACTTCTCCCAATTCGGCATCTGGGACTTTTTCAGGTTCTCGATCTTATTCTGCTTGGGATAACTCTTAGCGATCTCGGCAGCGAACCTCTGCTCCTCCTCGGTGTACTTGGGTGCGCCGACCTCCCTCATGTTGGCGACGACAAGTTCACTCAGGGTCCTGCTTGGGATCTTGTTATAGCTTCCGCGGTCCATTTCTATCTTGACTTTAGTCTCCGTCATGAGGGCCGCCCCATCTGCAATTTTCTCTACACGCCTGTAGATGGACTCCACCTGATCTATCTCAGGCGCCCGAACGTAGTACCAGCTCCTCGCGTAGTCGGGGACCACATTGGGCTGTCCGCCTCCAGCCTCGATGACGTAGTGGATCCTCGCCTTCTCAATAATATGCTCCCTTAGGAAGTTGACCCCCACGTTCATCAGCTCGACAGCGTCGAGGGCGCTCCTTCCCTGCTCCGGGTTTGCTGCGGCGTGCGCCGTCTTTCCATGGAAGTTGAACTTGGCGTGAATAGTTGCGTTGCTGCTGGATAGTGGAGCTGTGTTTAAGGAGCCCGGATGGTGGCTCAGACAGGCATCTACGTCTTTAAAAAGGCCGGCTCGGACCATGAAGATCTTACCTTGGAAGTTCTCTTCAGCCGGGCAACCATAGAACCGTATCTTGCCCATCAGCCCACTTTTCTCGAGAGCGTACCGAACAGCGATGGCCGCGCTCATACCGCTGACTCCGTGGATGTTGTGACCACAGCCATGACCCATACCGCCCTCCACAAGGGCCTCTTTATGGGGCACAACCTTATTGCTGATGCCCGGGAGGGCGTCATACTCACCCATGATGCCGATGATGGGTTCCCCGCGGCCCCATTCCGCGGTTAAGGCTGTTGGCATTCCGGCGACGCCGAGTTTGACTATGAATCCATGTTTCTCAAGTGTGTCTGCGACCAGCTTGCTGCTCTTATCCTCGAGGAGCCCGTACTCGGCGAAGCCCCAGATATCGTCGCTTATTTTGGCTAGCTGGTCCTTGTTATCCTCAATCCACTTCCACGCTGTTTCCTTCAACGTAATAAACCATCAAAAAATTTTTACTAGAAGGGTAAAAAGTTATGCATGTAATGCTCGCTAGTGCGCGTACTTCTGGTTTTATGTAGACTCTGAGCATCAATCTTACAATCGCGGTTGAGTATCAGGTGGAACTCAGGATAAAGCTATGGAAGATATTACTACTTGTGTAACATATGAACTTGCGAACGCGGATTATTAATATTATAAATTGATATTTGTTTTATATAGATATAACTGAGTCATTATTTGAGGACTATATTAATACCCCTGTAGCCTCCTCGCGCGGACACATACGCGCGATGTTGCGTGGCAAACGTTGAGGAGTACACCTTGGGTAAATATGAGACTTAGGGGGAGATAAGTTGAAAGCTGTAATTTTAGCGGCTGGGCGGGGAGAAAGGCTCTCAACGTATACAAATTACCTACCAAAGCCCATGATCAAGCTACTGGGTAAACCGCTACTCGAGCACGTTATCCTCACATGCAAGGAAGCGGGCATCCATGAATTTGTTGTTGTCACCGGGTACCTGGGTAACGCGATTAAAAGTTGGTTATCTAACGGTGAGAAGCTTGATGTAGTTGTCGACTACGCTGAGAACTATGACTGGCCAGACGGGAATGGTACCTCCCTACATGCAGCCCAGAAGGCACTATCCAACGATGACTTTTTCATATTGTCAATGTCTGACCACATCTACTCCCCTGAGGTCGTCAGGAGGCTCGTTGACAGCTTTGACGGGAGCAACACTCTGTGTACTGATAGGGCACCGATGTACCTCAATGATGTGAAGGAGTCAACAAAGGTTAAGCTCAAAGGCAATTTCGTGACGGAAATTGGGAAAGGTTTGAAGACCTGGGACGCCATCGACGCAGGTGTGTTCTTGCTTCGAAAAGACCTGTTCACTCGCCACTGGCCACATAAACAAGTTACAGACAAGATGCGCGATTTGGTG
This sequence comes from Candidatus Bathyarchaeota archaeon RBG_13_52_12, assembly GCA_001774245.1. Taxonomy (GTDB): domain Archaea; phylum Thermoproteota; class Bathyarchaeia; order TCS64; family TCS64; genus UBA8941. The sequence continues at coordinate 58,252 of MEZF01000108.1, read as the reverse complement.
AAGGATTCCTTACTAAAGTCCTGCGATATTACTGGTCTCCCATGGATAGAGGTTGATACTATGGAGGATCTACACGCTGCCAGGAACTCGCTCGGGGTCTGGCGTTGACCGAGGACTTTGTGAAGGAGAAGGGCGCGTCAGACTTTTTAGCATACTATGTTCACCAGCCGATTGAGAACTGGATAGTTACGAAGCTTAGATACACGTGGGTGACTCCCAACCAGGTTACAGTTGCCACAAACATCCTAGCGTACATTGTGACGATACTCTATCTGAGTGGGAACCTTCTCTCCGGATCCATACTTAGTTTCGTAGTTGGTGTCGCGGATGGGATTGATGGTAAGCTAGCGAGGGCTAAGAAAATGACGTCGAATCTAGGCAAGCTTGAGCACGCATTCGATCTTCTCTACGAGTTTTCCTGGATTGCTGCGTTATCATACAGCGTGTTTGTTTTAACGAGCGATCCCGCTTCTCTGATTTTAGGCACTATATCGATTCTTCTAATATCTTTCTATAGATATTGCTACGATACGTTTAGTAAGGTGTTTGGAAAAAGCTTCGATACTTATACTTCCTTTGAGAAGAGTTTCCGAAGGTTTGCGGGTAGACGTAATTTATATAACATCACGATACTTGTCAGCATAATCTTCAATGTACCCCTAATAGGACTCTACATCATTATGGGTCATGCCTTAATCACTGCCCTTGTCTATGCTATAAGAGTTGGACAGCATCTGCACGCATACGATTTAGTTACTAAAAAATAACTATCGTTTCGCGCGGGCGAACCTGGTTTAAAACTGTAAACATCAAACCAACTTTGAGGATAACTCCCTTTAGACCGACGGTCGGAATCTGTATTCTATCATCTAGCTTGAATGGCCTCTTCAAAGTAACGAGTAGCCATACAATTATACTCGTAACCACTAGTTGTAACACCCGCGCCGCGCGCTGGCGTGTGCCCCGGAATCTATAATAAACATCACGGGGTATTGAGCGATAAGCAGACTCAGCCTTATAGCATGTATCATGTTCACTAGGATAAATCGTGTAAAATGGGTGTGAGGTGGGGAGGTCGAGACCGTGGAACAGAGAAGTACACTCCCCTTCTATCTATCCTTCTTGCCCAACGGCGTGGCTCAGGGGATCATAGGCACGCTGATTCCGATCTACATGGTCCAGGTATTAGGGGCGACCCTCATCGACATAGGTGTGATGACCTTCGCGGCCTCGGCGCTGCTCATCCCCTCCTCGATTCTCCTCGGATCTTTACCCGATAGGACAAGAGCCTCCAAGCCGTTCGTGTTACTCTCATTCCTCGCCTCTTCAGTTATCCTGTTCATCATGTCGAGTACCTCAAGTGTTTTCCTCTTCCAAGTTTTATACGTGGTTCTCGCGCTCGCCCTCTACCTTAAGGGTCCATCAACGAGCATCCTGATAGCGGAGTCCTTTGAGAAGAGAGTGAGGGGCTCGGTGATCGCCAACCAAGGCTTCATCGAGAGCCTGGGTGGGGTGATAGGGCTTGGACTATGTTCTGTGTTGATTGGGGTTACTGGACACCAGTTACTTTTATCTATCACGGCTCCGCTTGTGCTGTCCTCCTTCATACTGTGCCTATTCACTATCAGGGACTCCCCGCTCTACATTGAGCGTAGCCTTGACAGGTTCGACAGGGTTGTTGGTGACATCGTTGACTTTTCCTATCATCTATCCGGCGACGGCTCCATTATCCCCGACATAGACGGCGAGTGGAGGTTCACGAGAGTTGCTAACATGAGGCTTTTCGGCGTCGGAAGGGCCATCTTCGCCTTCGCGACTTCCAACGCGATGACTACGCTCTCGATTTTTCTCCTGAACAGGGCTAACTACCCGAGCTCGCTCATATTCCTGGTGTTCTTAGTGAGGAACATTTTCGGTGCTTTTAGCTACCTCTTCGTGGACAGGGTCTTCGGCGGGAAAGGGGGTGTGTCCGTGAAGCTCGGAGCCTTGATGAGGGTGGCTCTTGTTCTTCTCCTGCCAGTTACTTTGATCCTGCCGATGCCGGCTTCAGCCGTGTTCGCCGCTGTTATCTTGTCACTGGTCGCGGTTTCTTGGTCTATCTACTATGTGGGGTATGGGTTGGTTACGATACTCTACGCTCAGCCGGGTAGCCTTGGGCTCTATGATGCTTTCGCTAACCTGGGTGGGGCGATAGGGAACTACACTGGTGGGTTGATCCCTACGATCTTCGGGTTCGAGGCGCTCTTCATCTTCTCTGGGATACTCTACGCGGTTGCCTTGGTGGTTTTCCACCTTAGCCGAGTATAGTCACGACAGCTTTTACGTGTATGTTTGCGCGGTACCGCCCATTATTTAATCGCTGAAAGTAATCTCGTGTCTCTTGAGACTAGGACTAGCACGCGAACGCATAGACGTTAAATCCTGAAGGCTTATAAACAACTGGAACAATCCCATTCCAGCTAGAAAGGGAAGAATGAGACTATTGTGTCAGATAGTCCAATCCTAAAGAGGTTTTATCCCAACCTAGCGGAGCATAGATTCTGGAGGAGAAACGAATGACCCCAGGCCACCTTAAATTATTCGACACAATGACCCGCTCGAAGCGTCCCTTCGAGCCGCTGGAGCCGGGAGAGGTCAAGATGTACGTATGTGGACCCACCGTCTACGGCGACCCCCACATAGGCAACTTCAAAAGCTTCATCTCCGCTGACCTCCTTCGCCGCTGGCTCGAGTACCGTGGCTACGACGTCGTCATGATTATGAACATCACCGACATAGACGACAAGACAATCCGAGACTCCGCAAAGGCTGGCGAAGCCATAAAGGAGTTCACGCAGCGCTACACCCGCAGCTTCCTCAGGGGCCTTGATCTCCTCAACATCCGAAGAGCCACAGCCTACCCACGAGCAACAGAGTACATCCCCCAGATGATCACGTTCATCCAGGCCCTCCTCGATAAGGGCGTTGCCTACGTAACCGGTGACGGCGTATACTTTGACATAGACAAGTTTCCCGACTACGGCCGCCTCAGCGGAGTGGACCTAACCCAGACCCAGTCCACCGAGCGCATGGCCAAGGACGAGTACGATAAGGAATCCGCCCAAGACTTCGCCCTCTGGAAGAAGAGCACCCCCGAGGAACTCGCCAGAAGCGAGAAGGAGCAGGGGCTCGCCTGGGACAGTCCTTGGGGGGAGGGGCGCCCCGGATGGCACATTGAGTGCAGCGTCATGACCCGTGATCTACTCGGCGACACCCTAGACATCCACGCCGGAGGCGAGGACCTCGTCTTCCCCCACCACACAAACGAGATAGCCCAGAGCGAGACCCTCACTGGCAAACAGTTCGTCCGCTACTGGGTCCACATACGCCATCTCATGATTAACGGCAAGAAGATGAGCAAGAGCTTAGGCAACTACATAGGATTCGACGAGGTTCTAGCCAAGTACAGCTCCGACGCTTTCCGTTACTTCTACCTCGGCACCCAATACCGCAGGCCTCTCGACTACACAGACGACGCGATGAAGAGCGCTGAGGGCTCGGTGAAGCGCCTCGAGAACACCCTGGATCTCCTCGAAGCAGCTTGCAAGGCTTCGAACACAAACCTAGACCTCGGCCCAAGAGAGCGTAAGCTCCTAGACGAAGTGGAGAGGCACCGCTCAGCCTTCGAAGCCGCTATGGACGATGACCTCGACAGCCACACCGCCCTCGACTCCCTGCACGCTATGAGTGGCGCCATAAATGACTACCTCACAGCAACCCCCAACAAGGGCGTGACCCTCAGAGCCTACAACACCTATCGCAGACTCCTCGACGCCCTCGGTCTATTCGAGAAACGGGGAGGTGGAGCCGACAAACTCACAGAGGATCTGATTAAGACCCTAATCGACTTACGCAACCACTTCAGAAAGGAGAAGAATTACAAGAGCGCTGACGAAATAAGGAACCGGCTCGCATCACTAGGCGTCATCCTCGCCGACAACGCTGAGGGGACCAATTGGAAGATTGAGAAGTAGTCAATCCTTTCCCATCTTTTGGTTCATCATCGCCCCAGCTTCCTTCACTTTGCTTATGAAGAGTTCAAAGTCCTCCCGCCTACTCCTATGATTCACGATGCAAGCTCTGAGTGCAGTTCTACCCTTCAGCTTCGTGTATGAGATCACTGCCACACCCATCCCCGCTACCATATTCTGTAGCTTGGAATTGAACTCGTCCAGAGCATCATCGGGTAATCCGGGAACTCTGTACCTGAAGCAGACCGTGTTCGATGCCACCGGCGCCATAAGCTCCAAGTCGTGAGAGGATCGGATGAGACCAGCGAGGTACTGGGCTTGGTCACAGTTCTGCTGAACAAGCCGTCCATACTTGCTCAAACCATGTTCCTTCAGCCCCATCCAAACCTTTAGGCTCCTGAAGTACCTGCTGACCTGAAGCCCATAATCCGTCCTAAGCTTCATTGTTCCAGTAGCTTGGAAGTAGTCGGGGTGCTCAGCGAAGGTCTTGAAGTGGTCTTCCTCGTTGCGTACCAAGGTGCACGCTACATCGAATGGCATGTACATCCACTTATGGAGGTCGAAGGCGAGGGAGTCAGCCCTATCTAAGCCAGCGACCAGGTGCTTAGTAGACCCACCGATCGCAGCCCATGCACCGTAGGCGCCGTCGACGTGGAGCCAGAGTCCTTCCCGAGCGCAGATATCCGCCAGCCATCTCAAGTCGTCGAAGGAGCCGGTATTAGTAGTCCCTGCATTGCCCACGACGCAGAAGGGCGCAAGGCCAGCCTCCTTATCCTTCCTGATCTCCTCTTCGAGAATGTCAGCCCTTACACGATAATCGTCGTCTACCGGAATCTTCCTGAAGCTGTCCTCGCCTAGGCCGAGGAGCTGCACCGCCTTGTCGACGCAGACGTGGGTCTCAACGGAGCCGTAGATGACCATCCTCCTTGGAGCCGCGGCCTGACCCAGCTTCCTCAAGTTGAATCCTGCCTTGGTGTTCCGTGCCACCGCAATTCCCAGCAGGTTCGCCTCCGAGCCTCCACCAACGAGGAGGCCGCTCGCCCCCTTGGGGAAACCGAATATCCCCTTAAACCATTCGAGGACCTGAGTTTCCACGAGAACGGGGGGAAACGGGCCACCCGGCATGTTGAAGTTTATCCCCGTCGCCAGCATCTCCGCGAGAGCACCCTGGGCAGTCCCTGTCCCAACAACCCAGCCCCAAAACCGCGGGTGAGTGTTGAGCCCCATGTGTGGTCCTAACACATTTTCCTTGAAGTCTCCGTACGTCTTCTCAATCCCCTCCGGCTCCATGGGCAGAGGCCTCATGAAAGCCGCGACCATCTTCTCGTTAATAGGAATCATTGGCGGTCTCTGTCTCACCGAGGCGAGGTGATCAATCATATCATCTACCATCCGGTGGCCGAGTACCTTCAGCTCCTCCCAGTTTTCAGGGTCAAGGGTCTCTTCGACACGATGCTCCTCTACCATGAAATCAACCTATCAGACAGTGATGCCCCGCTTTATTAATCAACGAGCTAATTTTCGTACCCGCTGGGGGCAATTGGGATAAAGCCTGAGGATGATATCAATCCATGGAACCCCTTCATCTATCCTTCCCGCGTGGTTTCTTGCTCGGCACAGCGAGCGCCTCCTACCAGATCGAGGGCGCCGTCGCAGAGGACGGTAGAGGACCAAGCATCTGGGACACCTTCAGCCACACGCCGGGGAAGATCGAGGACGGCACAAACGGAGACAAGGCCTGCGACCACTACTACCGGTGGTGGGAAGACGTCGAACTCATGAAGAAGCTCGGCGTCAACGCCTACCGATTCAGCATCTCCTGGTCCAGGATCCTTCCCAAGGGAAGGGGGAAGATAAACAACAAGGGCCTCCAATTCTACAGTAACCTCGTCGATGCCCTACTCGAAGCGGGCATAACCCCCTTCGCGACTCTCTACCACTTCGACCTCCCCCAGGCACTGCAGGACGAAGGCGGCGGCTGGCTAAGACGCGGAATAGTAGACGACTTTGAAGCCTATACAGACGCGGTCAGCGTCGAGCTGGGAGACCGCGTCAAACACTGGACTACCATCAACGAGCCATGGGAACTCGCTTGGCAGGGCTATGTCACCGGCGAGGACGCACCCGGACTGAGGCTAGGTAATGACGCGGCTTTGAAGGCCAGCCACAACATCATGCTCGCCCATGGCGCGGCCGTCAGAACCCTCCGCGATAACTCACAGGGGGCGGAGCTCGGCATAGTCCTCCATCTTAACATGGTCGAGCCGGCCAGCGACCATCCTGAGGCCCTCGCTGCGGCCCACAGATGGGAGCTATGCCAGAACCGGTGGTACATGGATGCACTCTACAGGGAGGGCTACCCCTCCGAGATGGTGAAGCTCTTCGGCCGCGATGCCCCAGAGGTCATACCCGGTGACATGGAGCAGATTCATGAACAGATCGACTTCCTCGGCGTAAACAACTATAGGAGGAGCGTGGTCGCCGCTGGGAACGACCTTCCGCCGGTCAACATGCGGAGGGTGAGCCCACCCGGTGAATATACGGAGATGGGGTGGGAGGTTCACCCGGAGGGCCTCTACAAGATACTCAAGTGGGTGCACGCTAACTACCCGGTGCCGCGGGTCTACGTGACCGAGAACGGGGCATCATTCATCGACGCGATGACCCCCGACGGAAAGATCCACGACGTGAGACGCGTCGCCTACCTTCGAGATCACATAGAAAACGCCCACAGAGCTATGAGGGAGGGAGTCCCGCTGAAGGGCTACTTCGCCTGGAGCACGATGGACAACTTCGAGTGGGCCTACGGATTCAGCAGACGCTTTGGCGTTGTTTACATCGACTTCGAGACCCAGAGGAGGACTATCAAGGACAGTGGGCGCTTCCTATCCAAAGTGGCTAAGACCATAAGACGCTAGCATCCAAAAAAAGCCACTTCGACTCGGCGGGGATCCAATGCTTTTAACCTCAGAGATCCCGGTTCGGTTCGGGGTACAGGATGGATAACTGGGTCGGGGAGAAGGCCACCATCAACAAATGGGTCGACGATAACGCCGTCGAGATGGTGGAAATGAGCGACAAGATCTTCGACTATGCCGAGCCGGGGCTTCGCGAGTACAAGTCCTCCAAGCTACTGGTAGATTACATGCGGAAGAGCGGCTTCAACGTCGAGGCCGGCGTATCCGAAATGTCAACGGCGTTCAACTCAGAGTGGGGGGAGAAGGGCCCCGTCATTGGATTCTTCGCCGAGTACGACGCAACTCCAGGCCACAGCCAGAAAGCCGTCCCATGGGACGAGCCCGTGATACCCTACGGCCCCGGATTCACTGATGCCCACAATATGCTCGGGGTCGCCTCCTGCTTCGCTGCTGTCGCCCTCAAGGAGACGGCTGAGAAACATGGAATAGACACAAGGATCAGGCTTCTGGGTACCCCCGCCGAGAAGCTGTGCGTGGGCAAACCCTTCATGGCGCGCGACGGCCTCTTCGAGGGGATGGACGCCCTCCTCGCATGGCACCCCGGCGGTCCCACGAGTGTACTCGGAGACGTCTGGCCCCTCACATACATGAGCATGGTATTCGAGTTCAAAGTCGAGTCCGCAGCAGGAGGCCAGAGTGGCGACGTAGGCTACCCCGGCGCCCTAGACGCCGCAGTCCTCATGTACAACAATGTGAACACTATGAAGGAGCACATGCCCGCCCTCACGCGTCGAGGAGGGAGCATTAACGAGTTCATGATGACTGGCGGCCAGTGCACCGTGAGCACGCCCGAGTTCAGTCAGCTCGTCTACGCCTGGAGGACAAACAACCTGCCCGACCAGGACGCCATACGGAAAACCATTGAGCGCTGCGCCCAGGGTGCAGCCGTCGCAGCAGACTGTAAGGTAGAGCCTCGCCTCATCACCGCCGTTAGGACGGGCCTCCCCAACAAAACTCTAACCGACATCGTCCTCGCCAACCTCAAGGCACATGGGCCCAACAGGTACACCGAGGAGGACAAGGCCTTCGCCCGTGAGATCCAGAGGAGTCTCGGCCATAAGGAGACGGAGCAGCCCTACGACGTCTCCATCATCGAACCCGAGAAGGCTTACGGCGCCTTCCACCCCGCCGATGACGTGAACGAGTTCACGTGGCACGCTCCGACGGCGCGCCTCTACGTGAGCAAGGCCATGACGCGTGGATTCAGGTACCCCCGATGGGTCGATTCTGCGCTGTGCGGTATGGGGGCGACGCATAGGATGGGGGAGACCGCCGCCAAGGTACAAGCCGCGAGCGCAGTTGACCTCCTAACCAAGCCGGAGGCCCTAAAAGCGGCTAAAGCCGAGTTCAATAAAAAGCGAGCGGAGCACTGGGAGAAGCCACTCATACCCATCGGACTCAAGCCCCCGGTGACCCTCCGATGGCCAGAGTGGGTGAACCGCCCAGGCTCGGAGTGGTGGATCCCACCTCCAGACCTTCTATGACGCGCCGATTTCCACCAACTTTGAATAGATCCTGAACCGAAGATCAAGATCAGCTAGATAATCTTATCCTCGGCTAAAGATCACCATTAACCGGGTGAGGTTAACTCCATTCATTATCCTAGGGATAATGGTGTAGTCAAGGAGGAAGTACGATGAAACTTACTGAGGAGACGAAGTTAGGGGTAATATCAACCTTAGATAAGATCGCTGAGGCCTTCGAGGAGAGGGATCTGGATAAGATGATGTCCCTCTTCTCCACCGACGAGGATATGGTAGTGATAGGAACCGGCGCTGATGAGAAAAGAGTAGGAAAAAGCGAGGTGAGATCCTTGTTCAAACGAGACTGGTCCCAGTCGGAAGCGAGCTCTATCGACTATAACTGGAAGTCGATCTCCGCTGAAGGGAAACTCGCCTGGGCCGCGGTTGAGGCCACAGTCTATGCAAGGATAGGCTCCCGAGAGATTCACCTCCCCTCAAGGCTGACGATAATCATGAAGAAATCGGGTAAGCAGTGGCTAATTGTACACTGGCACGCATCACTTCCAGCATCCGGTCAACAGACGGGTGAAGCCTGGCCGATGAACATCCCAGTAGTCTAAGAGCTAAAATGCTACCATAATTTATTTTACCAAACTAAAAACCCCTCTCCATTACTCTTTCACGCGTGCGCGAATGATGGTGACTCCCCAGTTTTTACGATTCAGCGTGCACATCGGCGTGAAAGAGAAATGGATTATTTGATCTAGTTTATCACCTTTTTACGCGCAGGCGAGTCTCTGCTACCTAAAAGAAAGCCCACGCCCAGAATAAGCAATAATATTGGCAGCCACCACGTACCGCTGAGGAAGACGCCATACATCAGAAGTGGCTCGAAGAACTCGAGGTATACCATGGCTAAGCCACATACAAGCAAAGCCAGGCCGATAAACAGAAATCTAGCGTCCATAGGAGTCACTTAAACATAAAGCTACTCTAAATTCGACGAGATGTAAACTTTTATAGTATACGCGTTGGACCCTGGCGCGTGCATCATAGCCGCCCTGACAAGAATTTAATCGCCCCTAGCGCTACATTCCATATGTGGCCCGTGTTGAACCCCTTCAACGATTATGGTAGACGTATCGAGGAGCAGATTCGCCCCGCCAGCTACCCGCTGGCGATCAAGATGCTGAGAAGCCTGGACGAGGTCCCTGGGAACGCGGAGAGGCCGAAGCGCGACTACGGCGCATGCCTATCTACGTGCCAATGCTTCTCTCTGTCACGGAAATTTGGGAAAACCGTGGCACAGCTGTTTGAGGACATGTGGTGTCCCGAACCAGTCATAGGCCTCGGTTTGGCTGAGCCCCCAAGCTACTTCTTTGAGGGGAAGACCAGATACCCGGATGGAGTATCATCCGTCGAGGCGGGCGCGAACTGGGCCCATGAGTTTCCCAGGTTCAAGACGGGGGAGTACATAGGCGTCGCATCCGCACCACTTAGGACAGCCACCTTCGAGCCCGACGTCGCCATAGTATACTGTAACTCTGCCCAGCTGCTGAAGCTGCTACTCGGAATCGCATACAAGGATGGGAGGGACATCACAACCGTCCTCGGCGGCCACTCAGCCTGCGTCTACTCCATCGTTCCAAGCCTCCTGAAGGGTGAGTGCCAAGTGTCTGTGCCATGCCGCGGAGACAGGGGATACGCCGGGGCACAGGACGACGAGATGATCTTCACCGCGCCAAAGAAGAAGATTGAAGAACTCACACACGGCCTTGAGCAGAGGGGAACGAGTAACCTCCCGACAAGGTTCACCATGGCACCTGAATACAGGTTGTCCACGGGCTACGCGGAGATCGCCCGCCAGATGGGGCAAAAGAGAGCTGACGGCTCAGAGATCATGGGATACAACGAGAAGGAGCGACTGCTTTATCTACAGTACAGGTAGCTGAGCGCGTAGTCTTATCCTCAGCTTGGCGCACACGTGAACTTGAATGATTCGCGCGCCGCGTTGTCTATAAATTAAGCGTGCGAGAACGTACGACGTTGCCAGAACTCACTTTTTACTATGTTTCAAGTTTCCGAGTTTCTTTAACCCTAAACCTGACAATCTCTTCTACTAAATCATATGGGATCGGCTTATCTACCGGAAACTGCACCGAGCCTTTACCCCGTTTATACGGCGATAATTCTCTTCTGAATGCTTCAATGCCTGAGGGTATCGGGTAAAACCCAATATGATTCTTGAACGCAGCGAAATGTACTAAATTTTTCCCATTTAGCTTGAATGTAGGCATCTGGTAGCTAATTGCCTCTGAGGCTTCAGGCGCTGCTTTTCTTATTGTCTGCCTCATTTTTTCAAGAATGTTTTGAACATCTGTCGGGAAGGTCTTGATATAATCGTCCATCGTTTCGAATTGTTTTCTCATATAAAATTTTATCATTTCATAGTTTATAAATATTCAAATTTAGACGACTTTCACCTTCCCAATATCCCTTCACCAGATCCAGGGAAATAGCCTATACTTGGTTTGTTTGGTGTATTCTGAATATCCTTCCAGTTCCCTCTGTAGCGTTCTGTCTTCAAGCAGTGTTCGTAGCATGATTAGAAGTACGTATATCGCGACCGGGATGAATGTGTAGAGGGACCCAATTATCAGTGGAGCCGATAATGTGTACAGAATTCCCCCCAAATATCCCGGGTGTCTCACGATCTTGTATGGTCCACCGGATATCACCGTGTGGCCTCTATCCTTCTGGATCCTGACGGTTGGCTCAAAGAACGGGTTGATCCACATAGCCCAATTGATCAATACCGTGCTAAGGGCAAAGAAAACTAGACCTATCCCTACATAGTAGATATCGAGTGTTGACCAATAGTATCTTCCAACGTCTAACCCCGCTGTGAGGGGTATGAGGATCAATACTGTGAGGTTGCTTACCCGCATCAGCACCTCGTCCCACGTCTTGGAGCCCTCCCTCTTCACCCTCAGCCTCTGAATGAGAAGCTCCGGGTTGAGCCAGTACTGGGCCGTTACACTGGATACGTAATGGAGGAGAGAGGCGATGAAGAATA
>MEZF01000108.1:40278-46710 GCA_001774245.1 Candidatus Bathyarchaeota archaeon RBG_13_52_12 | reverse complement strand
ATGGGCGAAGATTTTCCTCGATTCAATCAGCGAGATGAATAAATTTTATTACAATAGGGGCCCGGAGTTCAAGCTCTAAGGTGTGTGTTTAGGAGTTAGACGGGCGGGGCGCGCAATCAGGTACGCGATTCTAGCCTACGTATTTGATAACAGCCTCTCAACTCCCCTCTTACAGAATATGTAAGAGAGAATGATCAACACAACGCCGAGAAATATTGATGTGGCGAGCATAGGAAGAAGATCCAACCCGGTAACTGGTGCCTGCCCACGAACCCCGCCGCTGGTCACGATGTGGAGGCCCAACGGGGCGAATACTACCAGTGTCGAAAAGCCGGAGAGGATGAATCCTATGATGAACCCCTTCATTGTGACATATCTACTTCTGGAGCCAACCGTGTAGTCGGGCCACCTTGCTCCAACCCCGAGGCCGATGAAGCTGTTAATGATTATCGTCATTGCCGAGACCACCATTGTGGCTAAGGCGTCACTTAGGCCCATGGGAGCCATGATCTCCATCCCAGCGATCACCCCCAAGGTTGCTAAGCCAGAGATAAGCCAGGCTGGTGCAAGCTTGCCCTTGATTAAGTCGCTTGGCTTGATGGGGAGGCTGAGCAAGTTCATCACGGAGTTACCCTCCTGGCCGATGGTGATCGTGGAGAACATAAGCGGTACAATGAATGGGATGAACGCGGCGAGAAAGAAGCCAGGCGCCCTTCCACTCATGTCGCCTGGGGCGGCGACCATGGGCACCAGAAAAGATATCACCACCACGACGGGGATGGCTATGAATCTGGATAGGTCCTTTCTTCTCAGCAGTGCCCTGAACTCCTTCATTGCTAGGGCTGATGTTAAGGGGCTTAATCCGAAGCCTATGCTAGTCGAGGCTTGGGGAATGTATTCGCCCGAATCATCGATGGATATCGAGATCGGAACCGGTGACCAGTATCTTCGTCTAAGCTGTGACGCTGTCTCGTAGACAGCAAATACAAGTAGGAAGGAGAGCGTCGAGTAGAGTGTTACTTGGAACAGGTCATATCTTGATAAACTAATTAGGGCTACGGAGGGCCACACTAGGGGTATTATCTGAGCCACCTCGATGCCGCTAACGATTATTCCGAGGACCCAGTACAGGAAGTAGGGCTGGAAGGCTATCTGGACGAGGGAGAAGAGGAGGATCAGGGCAACCAGCCTTGTCGCCATGGCGAATCTGCTGCTCCTCTTGTAGACTGTTGAGGAGACCCTGTTCATTATCGCCTTCAGGACCTCCACGATTAGCGCCCCCAGTAGGAGGGAGAGCGTTGAGAGCACCATTGCCACCGGCCACAGGTAGAAGAGGCCAAGCTTCGCAGTGAGGGGAAGCGTGATGCCGGCAGCGAGGGCTGGGAAGGCCGAGTAGAGAGATGAGGTTGAGAGAGCGGAGGCAGCCACATATTCTCTGGGCGAGACTGGCAACCAGTTCACGGCTTCGCTGGAGGAGATTGCGGAGCCCTGTCCAAGCTCAAACATCAAGCCTGAGACGATCATCGCGGATGTCATCAGCACGGGTAAGCTAATCATGGCTTGAAGGACCAGCGGCACCAACGCAGCAATAATACTCGGAGACAAAGCGCCAACAACATATTGCAGCAGTATAGCTGGAGCAGCAAATAGAACAATATCGATGAACAACATCACCCATGGCCGTGAGAAGAACGAAACTGAGGCTCTTTGGCTGGATCTTAGGTATGACTTTAGCAGCGCGGAGGATAGCGTTATGACTAGACCTGGCCTCACAGCCTTAGGGCCTCCACGACCTGCACTGTGTCCTCGCTCCCAGTTAGTTTTAAGAACACGTCCTCGAGGCTTGAGCTCTTGAGCCCAGCCATAGCCTTGATCTCCTGAGATGTGCCCTCTGCGATGATGGAGCCCTCGTTGATTATGGTTATCTTGCTGCAGATGGCGTCGGCTATCTCGAGGACGTGGGTGCTGAAGAGGATCGAGACGCCGTCCCCTGCTAACCGATGCAGGATCTCCTTCACGATCCTCGCCGATCTAGGATCTAGCCCATTCAGGGGCTCGTCAAGGATGAGAACCTTTGGCCTGTGCATCAGCGCCGAGATGAGAGCTATCTTCTGCCTCATCCCCTGTGAGAAGCCGCTCATTACCTCGTTCACGTGGTTATCCATCTGTAGGGCTATTAGCAGCTCTCCAGCCCTCTTCTTCCTATCCTCGCGACTTAGTCCATATGCTACTCCTACTAGGTCTAGGTACTCTGCAGCTGAGAGGTACTCGTAAAGGAAGGGGGTTTCCGGTACGTAGCCTATATGCCTTCTAGCCTCAACCGGCTTGGACCCGACGTCAACGCCGCATACGTTGATGCTGCCTGAGTCTGGCTTGAGTACACCCAGAATAATCTTCATAGTTGTACTCTTGCCTGAGCCATTGGGTCCCAGGAGACCCCTTATCTCCCCTGGTTCCACGGTTAGGCTGAGCTCTTTAACCGCTTTCAGTGGCCCAAAGGATTTGGAGACTTCTGCTACGGTTATGTTCGCCAGGTCACTCGCCTCATCGTCCGAGTCTAGTGTGGTTAAGCCTATTAACTCATTTTAGGATCCTAAGGTAATATTTCTCATCAATGCTATGACTTTAGTATATAGTGCACGTGACGCGCTCGATCAGGTACCTTGTCCCAAGATAAGACTCGCTGCCACCGCGATAACGATTATAACGACCGTCTCAGCCAGAGTAATCCTCCAGTGGACCCTCGTCTTCTTAGACCTGTAACGGACCAGGAAGACCCCGACCACGACCGTCACAAACCCAAGGGACACAATCAGATCGATGGGATCCGGCAAGTAGAGGTAGAGGGCGATCGGTATGATGCCTGCGAGAAAAGTGGTCACGCCGCTCACCACGGCGGCTTTCACGTTCGACTTGTTAAGATCCTTCCTGAACATTCTGAACAGCCGCGAAACTAAGCGGAGGCTCCTCTCTCTCTGCCCCTTATCTGGTATGTCGTCAAGACTGAAGTTGATGATCCTCTGAAGGCTAATCATATCACTGAGGTCTTCGGTCTTCCCACCGAGGAAGAAGCTGCTGAAGTTAGTCAGGGCGACGCTCGCCAGCGTCAGCAGGGTAGCGAATATCGTGTGGGAGACGTCCAGTCTGGTTAAGTAGCTACTGAGTACGACTACGAGGCCTGTTATGCTCCCGTCAGTTAGCCCAGTTATGATCTCGAGGACAGGCTCTGCGCCGACGAAAAGGTTCTCCCACTCGCCGCTTAGAAGAACTCCGCTGCTCGTTAACTCAACAACGCCCACCTCGTCGACGGTGACGAGGCCCTCCGCGGTCATCTCGGTCAAAGCCTCGTCAAACTCGGAGGCATCTATACAAGTGTCTCTCCCACAGATGTGGTCAAGCCTCTCCCTCAGCCGTTGACTGGGGGCACTCTTCTTATCCTGAAGTTCTAGGAGCGTCACGATCTTGATGACGTCAGGGAGTTCCTGGATCTCAAACGACAAATCATTACACTCGCTTACACTACGGAAACGCTGACTACAGCACACTACAAAACACAATGATATTAAAAAACACTTACGCGCGCACTACTCAAATTAGGTCAACACGCACGCTCGGATAGCCTTCTAGTAAATAATTCTTTTCAAAAAAGGCTAAACGTCCAATCATACCTTGAGTGCGCGCACCCTTTATCATCAGCCTACTCAGCCTAGCGCGCCTGCGTCCGCGTACGAGTCTGCAATAGCCCATCTACGTCCTTGCCTATTGGGCATGCGTCCATACATATTGTGCATTCCAAGTAGCTACATCTTGATGGCCTAACAATGTACCTCTCCGTGAGAGCGCGCACATCAGGCGGAACCTGATTGCCACCTGGATTCTCTGAGGCATAGGCCATGCACCTGTTTATCTCTATGTTATAAGGCTTGAGCGCTCCTGAAGGACAGGCTTTGATGCATCTCTCGCAGTCTCCGCATTGATCTCTCTCAAAGGGTTCGTCAGCTTCAAGCTTCGCGTTGGTCAGAATGGCCATAAGCCCGATCCTGGGCCCCAGCTCAGGGTGTATTAGTAGAGTGTTCTTACCTTGGCTTCCTAACCCGCACTTAATAGCCGTCGCCTTCATCGGTATCGAATTCGTGATGACCGCATCGTAGCCCTTCTCCCTCAGGAGCCAGGCTAGGGGCCACGCCTTCGTCTGTGAGATCTGGTATGTGATGTAGTATCCCTCGACGTTCTCCTCAGGGGCGTGGAGACGGTACCCCTTCCAGAGGGGGGATTCGATCTGCATGAAAAACGCCTTATCCCATGCGTGTAGAACCAGCATGATCACGGAAATAGTGCTCGATTGGATCTCCTCAGGATGCTTAAGGTCTTTGACATCGGCGACCCACCCATGGGGGAGACCTTTGAGTCTATCGGTTGAGGTTACCCCTACAGCCCTGAACCCGAGCCCTAGCGCCTTTGCCTTTATCTCCTTCGTCAAGCTACCTAATGCGTTCAACTCTCAACTCCCTCGACAATCTGACGTTTTATAACTAGTGAAAGCTATTATACCAGTTATATATAAGTGCGCAGTCTGAGCCTATCATAGTACGAAAAAATGAAGTGAAAAACCAGTGCACAAGTGGCGCGTGCGTGTGATAGAGGTTTCTGAATTAGGATTAATGCAAATCCGATGCACGAGAAGTCGAGTAAATCAAAAATCTTGTTAACTCTCCCGGCTCTAAGGGGTACTCACAGGCTAATTGCTCCGCTTCTCCCCTTGGTACCCCTGATGAGAGAAGCACCTTCTTGCACCGCCTCACAGCGGTCCAACGCCAGACCGGGAAAAGAAGCATAAAGAAGCCCACTGTGACAAAAATCTTCGCCGAAGAAAATAGGATGGAAAAGTATTCCGGGAGGCGCAAGCCGCCTACTCATCCCTTGTATTGATACGGGCATCCCTCATGACGTTTGACCACTTCGTCAACGTCTGAAGATATTCCCGCGTCATATCCTGAGCCTCACTCTCGGGTATCCCACCCTCGATGAGGCTCTTCCTGAACACGGCGACCGACTTCCCAATATTAGCCGCTGCCTCGGGGGAGAAGAAGCTGTCGAGCACACCCTTGATGAGGGTGGGTATCTTCTCGGAGACCGATTCCATTATCTCAGCGATCTCCTTTGGGTCCATTCTTTCATGTTTCGTGCTTTGACTCATTGTATTAACCTCGAGTAATGTGGGTGTGATCACTCTGTATAGGTTTGATGCTAAGAAGTGATCAATTATTGATCAGTCATGTAATCTGGTATCTCCCAGTTTCAGTCTTGGAGACCATCTTCTTCTGTATGAGTGTGTCTATGCGCTTCTTAACGGTCACCCTGGATGCTTTTCCACGGATGTTAGTCATCTCCCTCGTTAGCTCTGAAATATTCATTGGGCCCTTTAACGCTAACGCGTTGAGGATCTCTCTCGTTATCTCATCTCTGCTCTCAGTGTGCCGGTCGAGATAATGTTTGACTTCGATGAGTCTCTGAAGCATTTTCAGCGGCTCATCGTAGAGCTGTGCACCGATCTTGAGGTCGTGCATCAGGGAGGCGACTTCAGGGAATTTTCGGGTCTCCGTGATTATGGCTTCGAGTGAGTTAAGTCGGTGGATGACCTCTTCGAGCTTTTCGTTTAGTTCTTTGAGGTCCCCAGCCATGTTATCACGTGTCGTCATTGGGTGTAATAGAATTTATGTTATTCTTGCAGATCCCTCCCATGCGCTCACCAGTACAGAGAACCACACGCAGTAGCTGGATCGCTCCTGCTTGTGCTTCGTCGTCGTTCCGTTAAATCCGTGCGTGGGACCATAGTCTTTCAGTCGCGCGCGAGATTCCGCTAAGGCTCTTCGATTAACGTGAGGATTTTTTTATTAGAAACCTACATCCAATAGTATTATGGCGAACCTCAACCAATCGATAATCGTTATACTCGCAGGCATCGCAGTGGCCATCGCGGACGGCATGATCAAAAAGACATCCATCGGCGTCTCCTTCGCCGATGCGCTGAAGAACCCTCTCATGATAGGCGTGGTGTTCCTGTATCTCGTGCAGATTGCGTTCTTCACCTACGTTTTCGTGAATGGTTGGCAGCTGGGGGTTGTCGGGGTCTTACAGATGGTTGCATACTCCGCGTTCGTGATATTGACGGGCATCTTCGTCTTTAAGGAAAGCTTTACCGTGACTCAGTACTTGGGCTTTGTTTTGGCTGTAAGTGGCGTCGTATTGATCAACTTGTGAATTTCTATCATACGCGATCACATATCGACTCAATAATCTTATCCTCAGCCCCACCTGATGCCCAACCGTGGTTGTATGGTTAACAATGAACGAGGTAATCCTGATCAACATGATGATAAGGTCGCAATAAAGAAATGGTTTGACAAGTCCCCTCTTCGCCAACGTGCTGAA
>MEZF01000108.1:40002-40269 GCA_001774245.1 Candidatus Bathyarchaeota archaeon RBG_13_52_12 | reverse complement strand
ATTGGCCCCCGTACCAGAAGCCATTCGGATGATTCCCGCCAGTGCGCGTAATAGTATTACTAGGTCAAACATAGCACCACGGTCAAAGAAGCCTAAATCCCTAAAAATGTTTTAAACAACGAACTTATTTTGGATGTGTTAACTGTTTGGGGTCTATATGGGAGCCGTTTATCCTTAGCCTCATCGCAGGGATGGCTACAGGAATCGGCGGACTAATCGTCTACTTGCTCAAGAAAGTCAGTGACAGGGTCGTGAGCTTCTCCCTCG
>MEZF01000108.1:39405-39874 GCA_001774245.1 Candidatus Bathyarchaeota archaeon RBG_13_52_12 | reverse complement strand
TAACATCCCTGAGGGCGTGGCAGCAGCCATTCCTCTGATGGAGGCAGGGATTAAGCCCGGAAGGGTAGCGGTCATAACGCTTCTCTCGGGGCTAGCTGAACCTGCTGCTGCTCTCGTGGGGGCCGTCGTCCTCTTGAACTTTGGCACGACGAGCATTATAGGGTACTCGCTTGTATTTGCTGCTGGGGTGATGACTTATATTACGGCTGATGAGTTGATTCCGGTCGCTCATGAGTATGGATTCAAGCACACGGTGTCTGTCAGTCTTCTTTTAGGGATAATTTTCGCTCTTCTCATAGATGTTTTACTTAGCCATTAGATTGATCGCGTACGCGATCAACTAAAATGCATGCGCGCTCCTCAAAGTATTGCACCTGCATGTAGCTGAAGTTGTCGCGTGCGCGATGTCGGTCTCCTTGACGACGCGGGATATTCTTTCGAGGTACTGGACCGCACATTCGTATGTGGG
>MEZF01000108.1:37632-39320 GCA_001774245.1 Candidatus Bathyarchaeota archaeon RBG_13_52_12 | reverse complement strand
ATGACTCGTGTGCTGTCCAGATGGGTCGATGGGTCGGTTTCCCCTCGCCTTATCTTCTCCCAGAGGTGGCTGATGTCTTCAGGAGTCTCAGCGTCCTTTGCTAAGAGCTCTTCGTAGCTCGTTGTGGCGACGCTTACGCTCAGCCTCTTCCCCGTCTCCGCGAGCAGCCTGTTCGTGGCGGCGCCGTAGACAGGGTCGGAGACGTGGGAGCTTATGATGTCCAGGTTCTCAACCTCCCACATCAGTCTGTCGGTGGTGCTGTGGAGGTGGATCATCGTCTCAACGCCCCTGGACTTGGCCGCGTAGGTGACCTCCTCCCACGCCTTCCTGAGGGACTCGCGGCCGGGGTGGCCGGGGTCTAGTATCGGGTCGTCCACGAGCCCGAAGGCGGGCTCGTCTAAGCTGACTAGGACAGTCTCCCCCCTCTTGACTTTGAAGATGGAGCTGGAAGTCACCTCGCTGAGAAGTCCTGCAAGCTCCGTGAATAGCTCGGGTGGCCTAACCGCGAAGAATCTTGAGAGCGTGTAGGGTCCCGTCACGCAGATCTTTAGCCTCACGTCGCCTACCCCGGATGCCTCCGACACTTCACTCAGGTGGCTCCTCACAGCGTAGACCTCCGGGATCATCTTCCCGGGATCCACATTCAGCTTTCTGGAGGCCAGATATCCCCTCGGCGTCTTCGTGAGCCCCTTGATCATGCTCAGGAACATCTCGTTCATGTCCCTGTACTGGGGGTAAGTCGAGACATCGATTCCTGCTCTTATCTTGTCCACTAAGCCAGAGACCACGCGGTCCTCGAACGACTTCACGTAGCTGAGGCCTTCCCCGTAGCCCGTGTACTGGGCTAGGGTCTGCGTCCTCTTCGCTCCCTCTAGGAACTCGTATCTCTGTCCCTTTAGAGGCATGCTCCCGACGTCGCACAGTTTAACCAGTATCGGAGCACCACCAGTGAGCGCTCGCGATCCTCGTGGATATTCTGACGTAGGAGGCCCTGATCCTCGTGTGGTCAAGGCTAAAAGACTCTGGGCTGATTTTCTTGAGTTTATCTGGCCTCCGTCTAGGGGTGACCTAATAGGTTATATTCCCGTATATATTACGTATTGAAGAATTTATTCCGTTAAGAATTGCATATTATGGGAACGCCGCCAGCGCGGTTATGGCGCGGGCCCCGGCATATCGGTCAGCGGCACGAAGGCGTGGTTTGGCTTTGCTCGCTTCTCAACGGTGGATGCTTGCATCGTTCAGCAGAGCTGCGTGTCGAAGGCTGGGGCTTCAATCGTGGACTCCGTGTTTGAGGAAGACTTGGCTCATCTACCCTAGGGATTCACGCGCACCTACACTCTGTAGGCCAAAAATTGTTTGAGAATTATTTTGGTGCCTCGTAAAATACTTGGTGACTTCTATGATGGCCTGTAAGATGAAGGCTACCAGTAACACCATCGCCCAGTCAAAGAGTTGTAAAGGTACTGTCCCCATTATATTGTTCATGAATGGGACGTATATGGCGAAGAGTTGCTGAGTAAAACCAAAGGCGACGGTTATGAAAAGCCATTTATTCGATGAATAATCAAGTAATGAAAAAATTGGGAGGCGTAAACTTCTGTAGGAGAAGATATAGACCAAATCCTGAACAGCTATTGTGGTGAATACAACCGTTCTAGCTAAATTTAAGTCGCCTTGAACATTCC
>MEZF01000108.1:35837-37612 GCA_001774245.1 Candidatus Bathyarchaeota archaeon RBG_13_52_12 | reverse complement strand
AGGGACATAACTGCGGATGAAGCGCTTAAAACAATAATTAAGATTTTTGACTGGTTGCTTAAAAAGCCCTCTTTAATGCTTTTGGGTTTCTCCTCCATTATTCCCTTCTCCCCTTTCTCAAAACCGAGAGCAATGTCTGAGGGGCCGTCGCAGATGAGGTGGATCCATAGTAGCTGAGCTATCGTCAGGGGTGCTGGCCACCCTAAAAGGATCCCACTAAAGATCGTAAGTATCTCCGCAAAAGAGTCAGAGAGGACGTAGGCTACAACTTTCTTTATATTTTCAAATATTATTCTTCCTTCCTCAACTGCGTTTACAAGCGTACCAAAGTTGCTGTCGAGCAGAATCAGGCTGGCAGTTTCCTTTGCAACGTCCGTCGCATTGCCCACTGAGACGCCTATGTTTGACTTCTTCAACGCCGGCGCGTCATTGACTCCGTCACCGATCATTGCGACGATCTCGCCTCGTGCCTGAAGAGCGTTCACTATCCTGAGCTTCTGGCTCGGGACAACGCGGCAGAAGACGGTTATGTCCCTGATCCTCTCTGCAAGCTCATGTTCCGATATTTCATCAAGTTCCTTACCTTCGACTACCTGACCGGGATCCGTACTGAGGCCGATTAAGTTAGCAACCTTTTCGGCTGTACCACGGTAGTCGCCTGTGATTACTTTGACTTTAATGCCTGCGCTTCGGCAGAGTAATATGGCGTTTTTGACGGTTGGGCGGACAGGGTCCTGTATGCCAATGAGGCCAATCCATTCAAAGCCACTAAGATCTTTCGGCGATCCGCCCTCACGGTAAATTACAGCGAGTGGCTTCAGCCCACTGTTAGCCCAGTCTGAGACCTCTCTCTCGATGCCTGCACGTTCCTCTTTTGTGAGGCTGCAGAAGTCCATGATGATCTCAGGAGCGCCCTTGATCAACACCGTCTCGACGCCGTCTATCTCGTTCACCGTCAGCATATACTTCTTATCGCTGCTGAATGGCACCTCGTAGATGCGTAGGCAAACCTTGTTCATCTGCTCCGGGTCGTAGCCGAGGGACTTGACGTGGTTCCAGAGCGCAGCTTCGAGACTGTCTGCCTGGTTGTTGCAGAGGGCGAGGACGCTGGCCGCCATCTTGTTGCTTTTGAACTCGGAGCGGACCACCTTCATCACACCCTCCGTGAGGGTTCCTGTCTTATCGGTGCAGATCGTGGTGACGGATCCCAGGGTCTCGACGGCGAGCAGCTTTTTGACAAGACCCTGCCTCCTTAGTATGTTACGCATACCGAGCACTAAGATCATCGTGACCGCTATGAGCAGTCCCTCAGGTATCGCGGCGATGGCAAGAACTATGCTCGTCTTCACCATCTCCAGCACGCTTATGCCCGATACGACGCCCACTACAAATATTCCGATGGTGATCGCGACAACTAGGTATGTGAGTGACTTGCTGAACTTTTCAAGACGGAACTGCAGCGGTGTCTGCTCCTCTGTCATCGTGGCGATGCTTCCAGCGATCTTGCCGAGCTCCGTTTTCAGACCGGTGGAAGTAACCTCCATCACTCCTCGACCTGAGTACGTGGTGGTGCCCATGAACGTCTCGTCGCCCTGCTTCTTTGGGATTGGTTCGCTCTCACCAGTCAAGATCGCTTCATTAATTGTGAGAAAGACCGAATCCAGCACCTTGCCATCGGCTGGAATCCTAGAGCCCTCGTTGAGAACTACAACGTCTCCCGGAACGAGCTCGGTCGCGTCGATCTCAAGGCGGACACCGTCTCGGTAGACCGTAGC
>MEZF01000108.1:31667-35828 GCA_001774245.1 Candidatus Bathyarchaeota archaeon RBG_13_52_12 | reverse complement strand
TACTAGGCTCTTAAGAGCGCTCAGGGCCTCCTCAGACTTGTATTCCTGGAAGAAGCCGATCACGCTGTCGAGTAAGATGACGACGCCTATGATTATGGCGTTGTCGATCTCACCCATCGCCAGGGAGATGGCTGCTGCCACACAGATTACGTAGATCAGTGGATTCTTGAACTGGGCGACGTATATCTCGAGCTTGGTCCGCTTCTTCTCGTCGGGCAGCTTGTTTGGGCCAGCTCGACTTCTGCGTTCGGTGACTTCAGCCTCAGAGAGCCCAAAAACCGGATCGGAACTGGAGCCCCGAGCAACACCCAAACTACGCATATCCTCCGCGATGAATCCTATACTAATATATTGATGCAGGACACGCCACCCGGAGTAAAAAGTAAAAAATGCCCTCAGAGCCGCTGATCCGCGAAGGATCAGAGGCTTTTTTTATTAGGAAAAGGAAGAATTATGCCGATGGCCGAGATGGGAACAGCTTCTCATCGGCCTTAAGAGAGTTTCGGTGGTATACATGGCGAAGATCAAGCTAGACGACATAGACCTCAAGATAGTCAGGCTTCTGATCCAGGACTCGATGGCGCCCATGAGCACCATAGCAGGCTACCTAGACCTCCACCCCAGCACCGTCTCGTATAGGGTGAGGAAGCTCAAGGAGAGCGGCGTCATTAAGAAGTTCACGATCTCCGTCGACTGGAGGAAACTGGGGAAGGAGGTGGAGGCGGCCCTCCTCATCAACTGCTCGCCGAAGCACATCGCCAGGGTCGCCATGGCCTTGACCGCAATGGAAGAGGTCATTGAGCTTCACACCCTCACGGGCTTATCAGACATTCTAGCCATGGTCACTCTCACCGATTTGGGCGAGTACAAGGACTTCATAGAGAGGCGACTTGGAGTCATCCCCGAGATAGACAGCTTCCAAGCCGGCATCGTGCTCGAGGACTTCAAGGAAGAGTAACCCGGCCTCTCGCGCGCGTCTTCGAAGGAAACGTTGTCGACAGCGGCTTGGGCCTGGAACCTCGTCGTAACGCCGTCGACTTTTCGCGTATTCCACCGTTTCTTCATGGGTGGGGCCTTGTTCGGGAGGCTTATGTTCACTGCCTGAGAAGCTTCGCGCGCGCGACCCAACTGACCGGCGGATGTTCCTGTCAAAGGTTTATGCACGCGTCACGGGTCTAATTAGGGGGGGAGGACATGCGCCCTGATCTGGTTCTGGTAAACGGTGAGGTTGCGACGCTGAACTCTTTGAAGCCGCGCTGCGAGGCAGTGGCGGTCGTCTTCGGCAGGGTCTCGGAGGTGGGATCAACTAAGGAAGTCATGAGGAGTGTTGGGAGCGGGACCCGTGTCATTGACCTTGATGGAAAGACGGTGCTCCCCGGATTCATTGACCCCCATGTCCACCTCGACGACTTCGGCCTAACCCTGCGGACCATCAACATGGAGGGCGCTGCCTCTGTTGGTGAGGTGAAGAGGCTGCTGTCGGAGAGGGTACGTCGCGCACCTGAGGGGGAGGGGGTGGAACGAGAACACGCTAGTTGAGGGGCGCCTCCTCACGCGCTGGGACATCGACGAGGTCTCCCCCGACAACCCCGTCTACCTACATCACTTCTCATGCCACGCCACCCTGCTAAACAGCAGAGGCCTCGAAGCCTCAGGCATCAGCAGAGACACCATGCCACCCGCCGGTGGCTGGATAGACGTCAGCGAGTCTGGTGAGCCCACGGGCTTCCTGAGGTCAAACGCAAGATTCATGGCGCCCGTCGGGTTGAATGGTGTCAGACCCCGGCCCGACCTGGGATCCCTGAGGGAGGCGATCCTCATCGGGGTGAACGAGGCGGTGAAGTACGGTCTCACAGCCATTCACGTCCCATCGGCAGACCGCGATGAGATCAAGGTGACGCAGGAGCTCGCCGCCGAGGGAAAGCTGCCGCTCAGAGTCACCCTCCTACCGAAGGTGGAGCTCCTCGACCACGCAGTCAGGCTGGGCGTCAGCTCGGGCCTCGGTGACGAGAGGCTGAGGATAGGCGCCATAAAGATATTCAGCGATGGCTCCCTCATCGCCAAGACCGCTGCGGTTAAGGAGCACTTCGAGGGAGAGGCTGAGAACAGCGGTATACTGAATGATCCCGAGGTCTTCTCGGGGCAGATCATGGAAGCGAACCGCGCGGGCATGCAGATAGCGGTGCACGCGGTGGGTGATCGGGCTATCGAGGCTGTCCTCGACGCCATCGATGCCGCGCTGAGGGACACTCCCCGCGTCGACCACAGGCACAGGATAGAGCACGGCAGCGTCATCCCCAGGGGGCTCAGGGACAAGGCGAAGAGGCTCGGCGTAGTCATCTCGACGCAGCCCGAGCTCGTTACAAGGAACGGCGACGGCTTCCAAGCCTCCCTAGGAGACAAGAGGATGGCCTACACCTACCCCATCAAGTCGATGCTGGACGAGGGGATAATAGTAAGCGGCAGCTCGGACTGCCCGCTCACTTACTGCAACCCGCTTAAGGGCATCTGGTCGGCGACGACGCGCGCCTCAGAGAACACGGGCAAACCGGTCACCGCGGAGGAGAGAGTGACCGTTGACCAGGCCATCAGAATGTACACCACCAACGCAGCCTACGTTGGATTCGACGAGAGGAGGAAGGGAACAATTGAGGAGGGAAAACTAGCCGACTTCACCATCCTCTCAAGCAACCCCTACGCAGCCAGCGCCGACGAGATACTAAAAATAAGGGTCGAGATGACCATCGTGGGCGGAAAAGTGGTCTACGAGAGGACGCCACTCGGCGCAGGGTGACCCCATTGGTTTAAGTCTACGCGAATCCTCATAGCGGGAGTGGCATAGATGCAGGTCGCCGAAGGCGTCCACCAGTTCAAGATACCAATGAGGCACAACCCCCTAGGCTACACATACTCGTACCTTCTCGAAGAATCCATGACCCTCATAGACGCGGGGATGCCCTCCTGGGACGCATTCAGCGCACTCGAGAAACAGCTCTCAGAGCTGGAAACCCGTGTAAGGGACCTAAAGAGAGTCATCATCACCCACATGCACAACGACCACGTCGGCCTCATAGAATACATAAGGGAGCGAGCGGACGTCAAGACCCTAGCACACAGAGTCGCGGAAGAGCGCCAACAGGAGCAGATCAGAGTCTACAAGGAGATGTACAGGAACACCTCCGAGGAGCTCCAGCTAATGGGCGGCGGATCACTCCAGCAGTTCCTAAGCCGCTTCGAACACGCCTTCAGGGAAGACCCCCAACCGCTGAGGCTTGATCAACTCCTAGAAGATGGCAACACACTAGGCCTCCCCGGCGCCACACTCACAGTCATATGGACCCCCGGCCACGCCGCCGAGCACATCTGCCTCCACGACGCCGAGAGACGCATACTATTCAGCGGAGACCATGTCCTCCCAAAGATCACAAGCCACGTCAGCCTACACACCTGGGAGAAGCGAGACCCACTCAGCGACTACCTGAAGAGCCTAGACAAGGTCAAAGACCTCCCCCTCAGCCTCATCCTCCCCGGCCACGAGACAAACTTCACCAACCTCCCCACCCGAGTCGCGCAACTCAAACAACACCACCAAGCACGCCTAGAAGAAGTAAAAACAGCCCTACGCAGCGGAAAAAGCACAGTCTACGAAATCGCAGGAACAATACACTGGGACAGCCGCCCCTGGATGCTAATGGACTTCTGGACCAAGAGGATGGCCGCCGCCGAAACCTACGCCCACCTCACCCACCTGAAGAACAAAGGCGAGATCAGTGAAACAAACAGAGACAGCGTACTACACTACAACCTACCCTAACGCCAAACCTTAACGCCCTTCTCCACAAGGTACTGAGCCGCAAGATCAGCGATATCAGGCGCCTTAAACGGAATACGCATCTCCTTAATCTGATCAAGCAAATCCCTATACGTGATCTCCTCACGCCCCTTCTTCACATACTGATCAAGGATCGTCTGCGCCACCTCCTCAGCAACACGATACTTGGGACTAAGAGTCCTATAGTGATGCTTCAACGCCGCCGCGATCTCGTCCCCACTAGCACTCTCAAGCGCCCAAATAGTCGGACGCGGACCACCCTTACTCGACTGAACCTTAGAAACCTTAAGAGCCGGACTGATTAGACCAACCGCCCTAAGCCGCTTAAG
>MEZF01000108.1:30199-31624 GCA_001774245.1 Candidatus Bathyarchaeota archaeon RBG_13_52_12 | reverse complement strand
AACACCCAAGCAGTCGCCGCCCCATGCAAACAGAAATAGAGAAAAGCCTCCGCCACCGCCGGCGAACTAAATATATTCTCACTAAAATTAAGAAGCTCCTGAATATTCTTCAACGTAGTAGCGAGATCATTCTTCTCATTAAGCAGCAAAAGCTGACGAAATATCTGAGTATACTTGACGAAATTAGTCTCCCTAGGCGTAACTCTGCCGACC
This sequence comes from Candidatus Bathyarchaeota archaeon RBG_13_52_12, assembly GCA_001774245.1. Classification (GTDB taxonomy): domain Archaea; phylum Thermoproteota; class Bathyarchaeia; order TCS64; family TCS64; genus UBA8941. The sequence goes on along the minus strand of MEZF01000108.1, from coordinate 31,411 downwards.
GATCGACTTTTATTACCGTTTAACGCATCTCTTAGGGGCACAACTCGAGCCATAATGTAGTCTCCATAACACGCCTAACGTCGGCGAAAGAAGAACTTCCGCGATAAGCTTATAAGATTACTTGTTAACAAGTAAACATGTAAACAAGTCAACGGGTCGCATTGTAAACATGACGCGCAAGACAGTCGCCATCAGAGGCCTCGACACGGGGCTATACAATGAGGTGTTCTCAATGGCGAAAAAGGATGGTAAGCGCGTAAGCGACCTTGTGAACTCGGCTCTGAAGGCTTATATAAACGGGGACTCGACCCCCGAGAAGCTGGCTGAGTCAGTTGCTAACGGTATCATGGTTCAAGCGGCGGGGAGCTTCGTTCTCACCGTGGAGGACGATGGTGAAGTTACTCTATCGAAGAGCGATGTCCTAGACGTAAGCAGGGAAATGGGGCCGTTCAGGATCGAGAGTAGTGGTACGTTGGTCTTCGAGAAGGATGTGGACTCTGAAGCACTTAGGGGGATAGAGAAGATCGTCATCCTTTCTGGCGAGGTGAAGGTGCCTAAGAAGTCGTATCCCCAGTTCCTTATAAAGTGCCAGATCAAGGGTAAGCTTGAGAAGTATTGAGTCTTCTCAGCCTCGTCGGTGTTGAGGATGGCAGCTTCGAAGCCTTCAAGCCAGGTCAGTCGACGCTTCTATGCGCGGTTTTGATGATTGGGGATCGCGTGGAGACTCTAAGGCTAGGGAGGATCACAGTGGATGGGCGGGATGCCATGGATGTGCTTTTAAGTATGCTTGTTAATACCCGATGCGACGCCGTGATTCTTGGCGGTGTCTCCTTCGCCGGGTTCAATGTTGTTGACCCTCACAGGTTGAGTGATGAATTAGGCGTGCCCGTGATTGTTTCCTCGGGTGATAGGCCAGACAGCGCATCGGTTCTCAACGCGTTGAAGACCCACTTCTCGGATTGGGAGGATAGGTGGACACCGATAGCACGGCTCGGGGATGTTTACAGCGTCACCACAAAGACGGGTTCTCCACCCGTGTTCTTCGAGGTCGTCAAGGAGTCCAAGGCTTGGGCTGAGTCGGTTTTAAGGTCCTCGTCTTCCTTGACTAGAATACCAGAACCGGTTAGAGTGGCGGGTATTGTGGCCCGCGGCTTGACTAGAAGCGCTTGAAGTCGAGGTCCAGCGTCTGGTGAGTCTGAAGGTCGAAGATTG
>MEZF01000108.1:19143-30181 GCA_001774245.1 Candidatus Bathyarchaeota archaeon RBG_13_52_12 | reverse complement strand
GCTCGATCTGCATGCGCTTCTGGAAGGGGGTCTGGTCCTGCCATGAGCCGGCGGATACGAGTGTGACACCCTTGTAGCGTTTGGTCTCGTTGATGTGGACATGGCCCATGAGGAAGGCATCGGGTATGTTTCCTATGACGAGTCTATCGGTGCGCTCGGGTGCTATGGGGGTACTCTGACCGTAGCGGGGGGCGAGGTGGCGGCACCTGAATATGAGTTCCATAGCCTTGATGGGGTGCTGGAACTCGTAGCCGGGCGTGCTGCTTAGTATATCATCCATTCCCTTGCCGTGCTCGATTAATACCTCGACCCCGTTAAGGTTGAGCCTGCAAGGGCTACCGAGCATCTTTACCCTGGGGTTATCGTAGAGCTCCTTTGCGTACTCTTGTGGGACTGGGGGTTGGGGCATGCTGTGCCGCGTGGCGTCATGGTTGCCGGGCGTGATGACTATCTCAACGTAGTCGGGAAGTCGCTTGAGAAGCTCCGCGGCTACGTGATATTGTTCGCGTATATTGGGTATAGTGAGTTCATCGAGTTGCTCGGGGTAGATGCCCACGCCATCGACGATGTCCCCCGCTATAATGATATATTTTATGCGGGCTGCGGCGTCTCTGCTCTGGGCTGGGCCGATCTCCAGGTTCATCCAGTCAATGAATTTGTCGAAGAGGTCGGCTCGGAAGTACTTTGAGCCAATGTGGACGTCAGCCAGTAGTGCGGCGTATAATGGCTCTGCGCTGCGTCGAGGGGTGTTGTTTGGGACGTCGGGCCAGATCCAATCGTTAGCGATAAGTAGGTCGTCGGTATATTTGACGGCGTCGACGGCTATGACCTGATCCTCCTGTAGCTCGAGGCCGTGGCGGATAGCTTCTTCGTCGCTCGCCATAACGCTAATGCTCGAGCGGCGGTCTTCGAGCTCTATGAAGAGCTTGTTGCCTCTGGTACGTTTCTCGGCGACTATGCCCGTGGTCTTGAGCTTGGTTTTAACGGGTAGCATTAGCGCCTGCTCTATTGTTATAGCGTCCTTGACGTCTACGCGACGCTTTAGAATAGCTTCGAGTCGATCATAGCGGCTCTGGAAGTATTGAAGGAAGCCCTCGGCGTCGCTTGCGGGCTGTGCGGGCTCCTCCTCTAGGACCTTGAGTGGTGTGCCTCTGTCCCTGGCTGGGATGGGGCGGTTTTTCAGTAGTAGGGGCTCAGGCTTCGTCGTCTCGACTAGGGTGAGTAGGTAGCTTTTATCGAGGACGAAGAGGGGCTGCGAAGTGGAGTCGGCCTTGAGAACTGCCTTCAGTGCTAGATTATCCGATGTCTCAGGGGGAAGCTCCTTGAGGTAGGCGTAAGCGTCTGGGCTTAACTGATAGCCTGCCTCGATTATTCGTTGTAGGAACTGAGGCATCCGCTGGCTCAAGGGGAGTTGCTCACCCACGAGTTACTTGGCCTTCGATAGATAGTCTTCGCGTGGTGGTGCGAAGGTCTCTATTAGTATGGTCTCACCTTTGCTGGTGTTTATCCAATCATGGATCTCACCGCCGGGTATGTACCAGCTCGCTCCGGGGACGGTCTTGAACTTCTTGCCGCCGGAAGTGAGCAACCCCTCGCCCTGGATGCAGGTTCCTATCTGGTCGTGGGGGTGCTTATGGTCGGGGACGACTGCGCCGGGTTGGGCGATGATGTGGGTGAGCATGACTTTTTCGCTGCTGCCGAGGATTATGATCTCGACGCCCTTTGCTGGGCTCATTCTCGGTGCCTTATCTACGCTGTTGGTCTTCATTCTGCTACCTTGGTGAGTTGAAGGCCTATAAAGACTCCCCGATGAACCCGTATGATCATAACTCGTATGCGCGGTTCGGTGCATTCACTCCATAAATTGTGATGCGGAAAATAGAGCAACGAAGAATTATACCTTTACTCGGGTCCTTGAGAAGGCTAATCGTTTTCTAGCCGACTTTATACTATAACGTCGGTCTCTGATCTGGCTGTTGCTGAATGATGTCGCGTATCTCCTTGCGGATGCTATATCGATAGGGCATAGCGTTTGTGCTTCTATCGACGAAGCCAGATTCGTACAGTTTTTTGAGCATTCGGGCGGTGTGTTCTCGTGTAGTGCCTATATGGTTCTTGATTTCTGGTACGGTGCCTTCGCCTAACTCTGCTATCTTTTTGAGGGCTGTAAGTTCAGTTTCTGTTAGCTGGGAGAGGATGTTACCCTGTTGAACTGGTATTGGCGCCATCACGTCCTGACGGACTACGACGCGCTGTTTCGGTGCCAATGCGAGCTTTTGCACCTCTTTCCGAATGGATTCAACTTCTGACTCGGTGGAATCTACGCGGTTCTGAAGGCTCTTCACTGCCTCGAGACCCTTTAATGTAGCCTCCTTCGCCTCACCACTGTTTCTGAGGGCTTCGGATGCTACCATCTTCGCCCGGGTGGCCTCGTTCTCAGTTTTTGCTATGTCCTGCTGGAGACGATTGACCTGTCGAGTGAAGCCGAAGGTGATGTTACGGACGGACCCCTTGGCGCCTTCGTACTCTGATGTGGCCTCCTGTATTTTGCGGTAGAAGATGATAGAAGCAACAACAATGACTAGTAAGAGGGCGGCAGTTGTGATTGTTAGCTCCAAGGTATCGCCGTCTGATGCTCCTATGTGAAATATCATCTGTCTGGCTTTTTATCCTTTGGTTGCTCTCACCCCGTGAGAGCTTTAAAAACTCATCATTTAATAATCGTCTTACCTCATAGCTGTGAATCGGCTTGGGCTCACCGGGCAGCGTCGAGGCCGAGGTCCATGTGACCGGCAGGGTGCAGGGCGTGGGCTTCCGCCCCTTCATCTACCGTCTGGCGGTACGCTACGGGCTCAGGGGCTACGTAATAAACCTCGGGGACGCCGGCGTCGAGGCAGTCGTCGAGGGCCCAAGAGAGAGTGTCGAGTCCTTCGTAAAATCCATCCAAGCTGAGTCACCCCCAGTATCTGAGATCACTAAAGTCCACTTCGCTTACAGACCATATCGTAACAGGTTCAAAAAGTTCGTTATCGACAAGAGTAGGAACGGTAAACAGTCTGCCTCGGGGATTTTCCCACCAGACATCGGGATCTGCCCCGAGTGTCTCATGGACATGGAAGATCCCAACGGGCGATGGTTTGAGTACCCGTTCACAACTTGCGCCTGGTGTGGTCCCCGGTTCACAGGGGTGAGATCCCTCCCCTATGACAGGGAGCGGACCCATATGGATGAGTTCCCAATGTGCAAGGCTTGTGAAGGCGATTATAAAAATCCCCTCGATAGACGCTTCGACGCCCAGGGTATAACATGTAGCAGTTGTGGTCCGAGAATGAGCCTCTACGACTCATCCGGAGAGGAGATCAGGGCTGGAGACGTCTTCGCAGAAGCAGCCAGACTATTGAATGAGGAAAACATCGTCGCGGTCAAGGGCATCGGTGGTATCCACTTGGCTGCCCTCGCAACCGATGATGGCATCGTCGCTAAGCTCCGGGCCCGAAAAAACAGGCCGTACCAGCCATTTGCTCTTATGGCACCAGATCTTAATACAGTAAAGAGCTTCGCGACACCAGATGTATTCGAATCTAGGGCTCTAATGTCGTGGCAGAAGCCGATTGTGCTAGTAAAGATGAGGGGAGGAGTCATCTCCGATCTAATCGCACCTGGGCTGAGCAGAGTCGGCGTGATGCTGCCATATACCGGTATCCAAGTGATGCTTTTCAAGAGGTTAATGGCACCGGCACTTGTTATGACGAGCGGTAACATGGCTGGGCTGCCCATGGCGATTAACAACGAAGCTGCTCTAAGTCAGCTCCGTAGCATAGCAGACTACTTTCTCCTCCATAACAGAAAGATCGTGAACAGGTGCGACGACTCACTTGTGCGCATTAATGATGGGCAAGTGGCTTTTATACGAAGATCACGTGGATATGTGCCAGATCCCATCGATATACCCTTAAAAAAAGGTGTATCATTCGCCGTCGGGACGGAGCAGAGCAATGCTGCGGCCGTTACCTTAGACGGGAAATGCTATCAGACTCAGTATCTTGGTGAAACAATCAATCTCGAGACTCTCGACTATGAAAAAAATGCAATCTATAAAATGCGTGACCTCCTTAAAATCACACGTAATCCAGATGTGATAGCTTGTGACCAGCACCCTAGCTATATGACATCACAACTGGCCGAAGTGATATCACAGGAGACTGGATCACAAATCGCGAAATCACAGCATCATCACGCTCATACAGTTTCAGTCTGCGCTGAAAACGATGTAAAACCCGATGAATACGTTGTTGGAATCGCATTAGATGGAGCAGGTTATGGTTCGGATGGAGCTATTTGGGGTGGCGAAGTACTAATTTCTTCATATTTTAACTTTAAAAGGGTTGGTCAGCTTGAATATCTACCCATGCCTGGAGGCGATCTGTGCGCCTTCTATCCTTTTAGGATGTTGATCTCAGGCCTCACTACTGTTTTTAGTGATGATGAAATACGTGATATCACAAAATATCACATAGAAGAAGCGTTACCTAAGGGTCACAGAGAACTCGAGTTAATTCTAAGGCAATCGAGAAATCTTAATGTCTTAAAAACTTCAAGTTCAGGTAGGCTTCTCGACTCTGTCGCATCTTTATTGGGCTTGACTTATGTGAGAACCTACGAAGGAGAACCAGCTATGAGGCTAGAGTCTCTATCAGAATTAGGTGATGCGAATCGTGTCAATTACAAACCTGAAATTATATTTAATAAAGGAAAATACGAGCTTAAAACCCAAAATATGTTAAAATATCTCATAGAAAATAAAAATATCTTTAAAAACGAGGATATAGCAGCTTTTGTACATAAATATTTAGCCATTGGGATGTCTACCATTGCCATAAACGTGGCTAGAGAAGAGGGGATTAATACCATTTCTCTTTCAGGTGGGGTATTAGTTAACAAATCTATATCAAGTCAAATTATTCACAACATAGAAAGTCAAGGATTGAAAGCTATTACAAACAATAAAACACCTATTGGAGACGGTGGTACAGCTCTAGGCCAATCTTGCATTGCCTTAGCGTCTGTGATTTAGTGTGATATCACACCACCTTAAGCTTCGTTGGGCGTGACAGCGCCTCTATTCCGACTATCAATTCCTCCTCGATCCGCCGGTAAATCGAAGGTGAGTGACTTGTACCTGATTTCTCTATAGCCGTGAGGTATTCTCTCAATTTTTCTGCGAGATTTTCATACTCCTCAAAGGGTTTAGAGTCATAGACACCGACGTAGCTAAGTAATACAATAGTGAAAATTGAAGATATCACACGATGTCTAGCTTGAGACAAAGTACGGCTAAATGAGCCCCGGCTAACTTTATGCGTTCTAAAAATAGTCTTTTCCTTAAATGGTACTTTTTCATCAGACATTACATCAATTAATAAGTCAATCATAAGCGTTTCGAACTGTGTCTTCGTTAAATTACTATTTTTTAATAATAAGTCAGTAATTGGGTCTTGAAAGGCTTTTTGAATCATTATTTGGGTTTCTTCAATGGATTTCATATCCTTAACCTCTGTTTAATATTTGTACCACCAACAACGTCACTGTATACAAAACTGTATGCCGTATCAACCTTTTGATTAAATATGTTGTACCCTCAATAAACGCGAAAAACTAAAAATTTCATGTAATAAACGGACGGTTCAATTCAAATATAACGTACATAAACAATAATTAGCTAAAATATATATAAAGAAACGGTTTAATCCAGCAACCACCCCCAGAGACACATGCTTACCGTAGACCAGTTAAAAATAGACCCCGTAAACACTTGTGAGAAAATAATAGAATATATTAGTAACACGATTAAAACAGCGCAAGTAAAGGGTGTAGTAGTAGCTGTTAGTGGGGGAGTAGACTCTTCTGTCGCTCTAGTGTTCACAGTAAAAGCTCTAGGACCAAGAAACGTAACGGCGTTAACCCTTCCGGAGCGTGATATCACGCCTAAAACTGATGTCGACGATGTGATGCGCCTCTGTGCGGTACTCGGAGTCACGTGTGAGCATATAGAAATCACACCCATATTACAAGCGATGCGTGATAACATACCTGCCTATGACCCAAGAGACCTATTAGCGTACGGCAACATGAAAGCACGTCTCAGAATGATGCTTACATACTACTACGCAAACAAACGCAGTTCCATGGTTATGGGCACCTCGAATAAAACAGAACTTTACCTCGGTTACTACACCAAGTACGGCGACGGAGGGGTAGACATCATGCCATTAGCGGACCTCTACAAACACCAGATCAGAGCCCTTGGAAGGCACCTCGGAGTCCCTAGGAGCATCACGGAGAAGCCTGCATCAGCCCGCCTCTGGTTAGGGCAGAACACCGAAGAGGACCTCGGGTTACCCTACGATGGCTTGGACCTAATAGTCTACGCATATCTCAAAGGATGGACCCCCTCCAAGATCGCCTCCGAAACGGGTGTAGAACAATCTAGTGTGGAAAGGATCGTCGCTCGGATAGTCGCTAACGAACACAAGCGCCTCCCTCCGGCAATCTTAAGACTAAGCTAACCCCTACGTTTACGCAAAACGGAGATGTGTCCATGGGAAGAAGAAGGAAGAAAGAAGAGAAAATTATCAGGAAGACCCTACCCGAGCTGTTCCTATGCCCCAACTGTGCTAAGAATTCTATAAAGGTCACAATTGACCCCAAGAACAACCTTGCTGGTATACGCTGTAGCGCCTGCCACCTCCATGGACGGATAACTATCGAGCCCAACACCGCCCCTGTAGATGCCTACAGCATATTCGTCGACAAGTACTACGAGGAGGAGGCAACCCATAAGGTTGGCTAAACATGTAGAGCAGCTCATTCAAGACAAGATCAAATCGGAGGGCTGCATCCACATGACCCTCCTAGACCCGGAGAAGAAATCGGGATACGACTGCGCCATAATCGCAAAGAATGCTGAGGCGGGGGGCACCACTGCCATTATGGTGGGGGGTAGCACCGTCGCCTCTGGCGTTGAGATGGAGGACGCCGTCAAGAGGATAAAGGCCGTAGTCAAGCTCCCCGTCATAATCTTCCCTAATAATCTCACCAGCCTCACTGGTGCAGCCGACGCCATATGGTTCATGAGCCTCCTCAACAGTACCAACACTTACTATGTTATTGACAGCCAGGCAATTGGGGCGCCAATGGTAAAGAAGCTTGGACTAGAAGCCATGCCCATGGGCTATATAATCGTAGGTTACGGAGGCGCAGCAGGCTATATAGGCCAAGCACGGGTTGTCCCCTACGACCGTCCCGAGCTCGCCGTAGCTTACGCATCCGCCGCTGAGCTACTCGGTATGCGTTACATCTATCTCGAGGCAGGATCAGGCGCACCTCAGCCCGTCCAGCCACAGATGATAAGCGCGGTACGCAAGTATTGCAGGAGCACCCTCGTCGTTGGCGGAGGCATCCGAGATGCCAAAGCCGCTATGACAGCGAAGACGGCGGGCGCCCAGATCATCGTGACCGGCACCCTAGTTGAGGAGGAGAGCAAGGTCACCGATAGGATAGCTGAGATCAGCTCCGCCCTCAAGGCCTAAGCCTATTATTCCCGGAAGCACCCTAGCTTCTAGATTTGAGCCAGCTTCAGATGACCCCAGAGTACAAGGCCTACTTCGACGACTTAGAGGCGAAGCTGGCAAAGCTATACAAGATCGCTGGAGAGGCGAAGAGGAAGGGTCTCGACGCTTCTACGGAGCCTGAGCCCCAGATCACCCATGATATAGCTGAGCGCGTAGAAAAGATGCTGGGGCCTCCTGGTCTAACTGCCCGGATGAGAGAGCTCGAGGGAATGGACCGTAGGGAGATGGCCTTCAAGATAGCGGAGGAGATAACTCTCGGGCGCTTCGGCTCTTTCGAGAAGGAGAAGGCTGCCGACCAAGCAATCAGAACTGCCCTCGCCATCATGACGGAGGGGGTCACCGTCGCACCGATCGAGGGCCTCCCAAAGATAGTCATAAGACTGAACCCCGACCGTACTCAGTACCTCAGCCTCTACTTCGCAGGCCCCATACGCCCAGCGGGCGGTACCGCTCAAGCCATGACCCTCGTCGTCGCCGACCACGTCAGGAAGCGCCTCGGATTAGAGCACTTTCAGCCAAGCGAGCAGCATGTCCAGCGCTTCATTGAGGAGGTCCGCCTCTACGAGCGCACAGTCAGACGTTTCCAGTATCACGTCACCGACGAGGACCTCGAAGCCGCCATCCGCCAGATACCCGTCGAGGCTACGGGAGTCGCCACCGACTCTTACGAGGTGAGCAACTACCGTGACATTCCCGGGATAGAGACAAACAGACTCCGCGGAGGGGCTCTAATCGTCGTTGTTGACGGGATAGTGGGTAGGGCACGGAAGCTGCACGGGGCTTGCGATAATCTCGGAGTCACTGGGTGGGATTGGCTCCTTAAGATGGGAAGAAAGAAGAAGGGTGAGGGAGAGACAAAGACCGAGCCCACCGCCGCCTTTATGGAAGAGATTATCGTTGGCCGCCCCGTCTTCAGCTTCCCCGGCGCCATAGGTGGGTTCCGCCTCCGCTATGGTCGCGCTAGGAACACTGGTCTAGCCGCCTCGGGTGTCCACCCCGCTACAATGATTATACTCAACAAGTTCCTTGCCACCGGAGTTCAGATGCGCACCGAGCTCCCAGGGAAATCTGCTGCCACCTGTCCTGTGGACTCGATAGAGCCACCCGTCGTCAGCTTAAAGGATGGCTCTGTACAGCGCGTCGAAACGGAGACTGAAGCGGATAGGCTTCTCCCACAGGTGGAAAGGATTCTCTTCCTCGGCGACTATCTCTCTAACGCTGGTGACTTCATCCAAAACAACAAGTCGCTCCTGCCAACAGGCTACGATGAGAATCAGTGGACACAGGACCTTGGCGCGGCATGCACTAGGATGGGCGACGAGGCGGGCATCAGCCTAACGGGGCTGCTCGCCGAGAGACTCGGGTATCTTAAGGCTAGTCCTTTACACCGACCCACAGTCGAGGAGGCTCTAGCCATAACTGAGATGGGTGTACCAATCCATCCCAGGTGGAACTATCATTGGTCCGCCCTCACGAGGGACGAGCTGCTCACTCTCCGAAATACCCTAGCAGCGGAGTACAGGCCCCAATCGAGCGAGTTCCCCAACGTTCCCGAGGTTAAGGTGGCGCTGGAGAAGCTCTTGGTCCCTCACAGTGTGAAGGGCGGGTACCTTGACCTGGGAGAGGAGGCCATGGTGCTTGCGAAGACCCTTGACCTAGCCCAAAGGTACTCCGAAATAATGGGTGAGAAGCCTCTTGAGGTTGTGAATGCCCTCTCGGGATTCCCGGTAAGGGAGAAGGTGGGGGTCTTCGTGGGGGCTCGAATGGGTCGACCTGAGAAGGCGAAGGAGCGTAGGATGGCGCCCTACGTCCACAGTCTATACCCCGTGGGTGAGGCTGGCGGCCCCCAGCGAGACATAATGAAGGCCGAGAAGGGGAAGACAGTCAAGGTTGAGCTTGTTCAGCGCCAGTGCCTGGACTGCGCAGACATTGGATCGACCACCATCTGCCAGAATTGTGGCGGTGAGACGCGTGAAATAAGAAGGTGCAGTCGATGCGGCATAAAGTTCGATGGGGCCCGCTGTCCCCAGTGCCGATCCGAGATTGTTTCCTACGCCAATGTCGATGTCGATCTAAAGGAGGAGCTCGAGGCGGCTAGGAGGATGATCGGTGGGCAGCTACCGAGCCGAATCAAGTGCGTGAAAAGGCTTATGAATGAGACGAGGACCCCCGAGAGCCTCGCCAAGGGTATTCTCAGGGCACGCTACGACCTCAGCGTCTTTAAGGATGGAACTCTTCGGTTCGACCTCACCGACATTCCCCTAACGCACTTCAAGCCGCGTGAAGTCGGGGTTTCGATCGAGAGGCTGCGGGGTCTCGGCTACGCCCATGACACCGAGGGGGCTCCGCTTGAGCAGGATGGACAGATGCTTGAGCTCAAGGTACAGGACGTCATCCTCCCAGAGGACTGCGGCGAGTACCTCCTCAAAGTGTCTAAGTTTCTCGACGATCAACTACGCGACTTCTACAAGACGGAGCCATTCTATAACGCCAAGACCAGGGGAGATCTCATCGGATGTCTCTTGCTGGGGCTCGCACCACACACCTCAGCCGCCATATCTGGCAGGTTAGTGGGATTCACCAAGGTCAGGAACCAATACGCCCACCCTCTCTGGCACGCGGCCAAGCGTAGGAACTGTGACGGGGACGAGGACGCCGTGATGCTAGCCCTCGACCCACTCCTTAACTTCAGCAAGATCTACCTCCCCCAGCAGAGCGGGGGCCAGATGGACGCGCCCCTCTTTGTAATCCCCTTACTAAACCCTAGTGAGGTCGACAAGGAGGCCCATAATGTGGACGTCAATGCCAGTTACCCACCCGAGTTCTATCGCCTCTGCGGTGATGGTGCGGGGAGCGGCCTTTATGGGGGCTTGGTCGACACAATAGGGGCCCGCCTCGGCACCGAGGCCCAGTTCCAGGGTTTCAGCTACACCGAGGAGTGCAGCGACATTAACCTCGGCAGCTTTCACGGTGCCTACAACACCCTAACCACCATGGTCGAGAAGCTCGACAGCCAGCTAGAACTGGCTTCAAAGCTACGTGCGGTCGACTCGAAGCAGGTCGCGCTGAAGATATTGAACAGCCACTTCATGAAGGACATCGTCGGGAACCTTCGTGCCTTCACGAGCCAGACATTCCGTTGCACAAAGTGCAACCGCAAATACAGGCGCCCGCCCCTCAGTGGGAAGTGTCAGCGTTGTGGCGGCCACTTACAGATGACTGTCCATAAAGGGGGGATAGAGAAATATTTGCAGCTCGCCCTCGAGATGGTCAAGAAGTACGGTCTAGATCAGTATTACGTCGACCGCCTTGAACTCGTTGGCCTCGAAATTGGTCAGATCTTCGTCGATGATGAGAAGGAGGAGGAACCTTCGAAGCAGTTCAGCCTCACAGACTTCATGAGGGGG
>MEZF01000108.1:18139-19071 GCA_001774245.1 Candidatus Bathyarchaeota archaeon RBG_13_52_12 | reverse complement strand
AAGACTTTTAACTACACCCTCCATACGTGTCTCAATTAGGCAGGGTCAAATCTGTCATCCAGCAGAGAAGCAATAAGCAACATAATCGACTACTACTCATACCTCGTCACGTTCCCTTCACGCTGGGTCATGATCGCCTCCGTGATCGCCACGACCGGGGTGGTGGGTGCAGCCTCATTCAGCCTAGCCTCAGGCTACACAGGGCTCACCAGCGGGTTGATCTTCGGTCTGCTCGGCCTCGCGGCGCCGATAATCGCGTCGGATCTCATCACAGAGATCTTCTACCACGATGACCCTCTTCTGACCCCGCGGCGTATCAACATCGTCTCATTCGTACTATGCTTAGCCACCGGGGTGCTCCTAATAGTGGTTGGGACGCTCTCAGGCTTCACTGGGAAGCCGGATCTCCTGCTTAGGGGGGTTCTGCTAACTGTATACTCGTCAGCCGGGTTACGCTTACTCATTTTCTCAGTCTTCTCAACGAGGGGCGCCGCGAAAACAGCGTTGGCCATCAGTGTTCAGCCGCTTCTTATGGCCATAGCTACATACTATCTTGACCCCGATGTGTGGCGTATACCCTCCCTTAGCCTGCTAGCTGTGCTGATTCTCATTCTGCTTGGCCCAGCGATAATCCTTGTGAGGATCAGCCGGTGGAACTTTAGCTACGGGACTCTGAGGATAATACCACTATTCAGGGCTTTCGTCTACGCTTGGGCTGAGCAGCACAGTGAACCATTTGAGGAGCAGCTCGCCGCGGTGTCGGAGCCTGCGAAGCTCGAAACAGATGAAGTGGTGTTTACTGATTCGACAGGGTACTGCATAGGTAGAGTCGTGGCTCCTTACATTCACCCCGGTCCCTTCAGAAATGTGGGCAGCAGCGGCCTCAGCCTCGCAATCACCGAAGGCCTCGGTGGGGGCTGCGAGACACTCGT
>MEZF01000108.1:17685-18129 GCA_001774245.1 Candidatus Bathyarchaeota archaeon RBG_13_52_12 | reverse complement strand
GTTTCGAGCCATGAGCGCGACTTGGTGAGGAGTGCGGATATGGAGAAAGTTCTATCCTCACTTAGGACCGCTACGATGTCCGCTCCATCCAAAGTATGCAGCCTCATGACCCGCGGAGAGGCCTCAGGGGCAAAAGCATCCTGCCAGATCTTCGGCGATACGGCTCTATTCACCCTGACCCTCAGCCCAAAGAGCCATGACGACATCCCGGACACGGTGAAGGACCGTTTGAGGGAAGCCGCCTCACAGTTCGGGCTAAACGCCGTCGTCGTGGACGCCCACAACTGCATCGACGACGCTGATCTACTTGATGAGAAGGACGGGGATAATCTTGTGGCGGCCGCAAAAGAGGCGTTGCGAAAGGCAGCTGAGACTTCGCGGGAACCCTTCATGACTGGTTTCCACCGAGTAAAGCCAAAAGAGTGGGGGCTCGACGAAGGCATG
>MEZF01000108.1:8458-17668 GCA_001774245.1 Candidatus Bathyarchaeota archaeon RBG_13_52_12 | reverse complement strand
CGCTTTCGTCATCCAGACGCGGGAATTGAAATACGCTTACTTGATCTTCGACACCAATAACGTCATTCAGGGACTCCGCGAGAAGCTCCTCGAACACGTAACGTCCCTCGGCTACGCGGATGCGGAGATATTGTCATCAGACACACATCTTGTAAACGCAATAGGAGCCACGGATCGGGGATACCATCCAGCCGGTGAAGCGATGGAGCTAAAAAAGGTCTATCATTACATCGAGGAAGCCCTGAAGGGGGTTACTCTAACTCCTGCGCAGGTATCCTTTACCCGGACTGCCGTCGACGACGTCCAAATCATCGGCGTGAAGGGCATTGAGTTACTTAGGGGGGTCGTGAAGACAAGCTTCACGGTTTTCATTAGGACAGCTGCGACGGCCCTCCCCCTCACATTCATTGCGGCCACAGCCGCGGCTTTTCTCCTCTGACTGAAGCATTGAGTCAATGAAGGCCCCCGCAGTTGGGGTAAACCTTCACTGTTTTTATCCTAGATGGGACAAACTAGACCACGCAGAGGGTGAACAGGGTTGAGTTACCCGAAGTTAGTTGTCACGCCTCCCGGACCTAAGGCGAAGAAGATTGTCGAGAGGGACGAGAGGTACATCTCTCCCTCCTTCGGCAGGGCGTACCCGCTTGTGGTGAAGGAGGCGAAGGGCTGTATAGTCACAGACGTTGATGGCAATGAGTTCATAGACATGAACGCGGGCCTCGCCGTCACGAATGTCGGCCACAGCCACCCCAAGGTTCTAAAGGCCATCCATCAACAGGTAGACAAATTCCTCAGCTATAGCTACACCGACTTCTTCTATGAGAACTACATCAACCTCGGAGAGCAGCTCCATGAAATTGTTCCGGGGGCGCATGAAAAGAAGTTCTTCTATGGTAATAGCGGTGCTGAGGCTAATGAGGCGGCGATCAAGCTCGCCCGTTGGCACAGTAAGCGTCAGTATATCCTCGCATACATAAGCAGCTTCCACGGGCGCACCATGGGGGCGGTGAGCCTAACTGCGTCGAGGCCGGCTCAGCGCCGCTACTTCGCGCCCCTTGTGCCTGGCGTGGAGCATATATTCTACCCCTATTGCTACAGGTGCCCCTTCCACCTCGAGTGCCCAAGCTGTGACTACTACTGCGTCGACTACATTGAAGAGTATCTCTTCAGTAAGTTTGTGCCACCGGAGGAGGTTGCGATGCTCATCGCCGAGGCGGTGCAGGGTGAGGGTGGTTACGTCGTCCCACCTAAAGGCTACTTCAAGAAGTTGAAGAAGCTCCTCGATAAATACGGTGTGTTACTCGCTGTGGACGAGGTACAGTCAGGTATGGGCAGGACAGGTAAATGGTTTGCCATCGAACACTTCGACGTAGTGCCTGACATCGTCACCATCGCTAAGGGCATCGCAGCGGGTCTCCCGCTGGGTGTGATGGCGAGCCGCGCGGACATCCAGGACTGGACGCCGGGGAGTCACGCCTCCACCTTTGGCGGTAATCCTGTGGCCTGCGCTGCCGCCTCCGCCGTAATCAAAGCGATTAAAGATGAAAAGATGCTGGAGAACGCCCAGAAGCAGGGCGCTCACATTATGAAGAGGCTTGCTGAGATGAAGGAGGCCCATCCAATGGTCGGCGACGTCCGAGGCCTCGGGCTAATGTGTGGGCTAGAGCTGGTCAAGGACAAGAGGAGTAAAACCCCTGCCCAGCAGGAGACGGAGGAGGTGATGATGGAGTGCTTTAGGAAGGGTATAGCTCTCGTGAACTGCGGTAAGAGCGTTATCCGCCTCATGCCACCGCTCCCCATCACGCGGGACCTCGTGGACAGGAGTCTAGACGTCCTTGACGAGACCATAAGCGCCTTGGAGAAGACTCGGAAGTAGCAATACTAACTCGTGTCGCTATAGATAAAATTTTTTTTATGCTACTTTTTGAGGACCGTGACTCGGGTAAACTGGGTGCTGGTCACCTGTATAAGTCCGTCAAAGGGCTCGCGGATGTTGCAGTTCTCGAGTCTTATGCGAGCCCCAGCGGTGACGCCCTCGACCGCCTTGCCGTGCTCCCTCCAGAGGCTTATCCGGGCCTCTCCCGTGCCGTCGTCGATGCGGAAGCTGACTACGTTCGCGGGGCCCCTCATAGTGTTGACCTCCCTGCTTATGGGATCGTCGAGGAGCTGCCCTTCGACTGTGATGTTCTTACGCCCCTCCTGGAGGTCTTTGATCTCGGTAACGCGGTTGGCAGCGTCGAGTTTCTCAACCTGGACGTCGGCAGGGTTGATTTTCATGGAGCCGAGGCGGCCGACGTTGAGGTCTAATGAATCACCATAGCCGGCTCGTGTGTAGCAATTCTCGACGGCGACGACTGTGCCGACGGGCATATCACCAAGGGCGTTGACGTCATCATCCCAAAGGCTGAGCCTGACGATGCCAGTCTCATCCTCGAGGACGACTGAGGCGACTCGACCCTTTGTCCCGTCCTTCCGGGTGAACTCGCGAGGCTCTCCTATGCTGATGACCCTGCCGGCGGCATTGACGCTGCGCATACCGTCCCTTAGCTCTCCTATCTTCGTCCAATGGCTGAGGGGCTCGTGTGGGAGTACGCCCTCCTCCAGCACCTCGACTTCGCTGCTTCTGTTTAGGTGGATCTCGAAGCCGCTACCCTGGCGGACCTTCGAGTTAGCTCCGATTATCCTTACCCTTGTGCCATCCCCGAGCTTCGCGGCTTCCTCGACTTTCTCATCCCATAGGACTGCGGTGATCTGTCTGCCGCCTTCCTCGAGGCTGAGGCGGATGACCTTTCCCTCGGTGCCGTCCTTCCGGGTGAAGGTTGAGGGTGGTGACTTGCCCATGATGACACCCTCGACGTTGACTGCGCCAGTAGAGCTAACCTGGCCCGGAGTCTTAAAGAATGAGTCCATCTTGGGGAACTCTGCGTCGACGGCGTCGAGTGGCTCCATGTAGACGCTTCCGCGGTTGCCAACGTTGACCTCGACCTCCCCGGTTCCCTGTCTTTCTCGGCTGTATCCGTGTAGAACCCTGATAATCTTGTTACGTACCACTTTACTCGCGATTATATGGTCTGCTTTATCGTCCCAGAAGACGACGGCGACTATCCCGGTGGCGTCTCCGATGAGCATCCTGAGAACCTTTCCCTGGCGCCCGTCGGCGCGTTGGAAAGTTCTCGGTGGAAAGATGTGCAGCACCCGCCCTGTAAGGCTGACATCGTTTAGACCCGAGGTCAAGGCGCCTATCTTGAGCTTCGCCTCTATTCGTTCACCCGCGCCGTCCATGCCGAGATTCGAAGCCACCAAGTGCGCCGCGGCCTCATCTGTGAGCAGCCCAGCCGCCTTCGCCTTCTCCTCCTGAATAAGACGTTCTACGGCCTCCCTCGTCAGGTTCGGCTTCACGACCAGAATTCGTTTAATGACGTCCTCGGTGGATGACATGAGTGCAACGCCCTACCATGAGAACCGGAGCTATAAAACGAATACGTTCACTTTTTCTCCTCGGGCTTCACGAAGACGTAGAGGAAGCCGAGGCCAGCAGTCACTGTGGCGAGTATCCAAGAAAGGTTGATGAGAAGCGTGTAGAAGGCAGTGTTGTCCATATCGACATAAAAACTTGGCTAATAGTATATAGGCTTAGTCTTCCTCAGCCCTTATTTGAGCACGCCACTCACCTATGAGGAGTGCGTAGGCCTCATCCTCCTCATCCACGGAGTCGTAGCTCCCAAGGGCTTCAGCGAGCCCCTGCCCGAGTAGGTGGTAGCATAGCCCAGCCTCTCCGTCAACGACGCGGAAATAGAAGTCGTCGCACCCACAGTACCCAGCCTTTGGGTAGACCTGATACTCGCCACCCTGTCCTATGACCACCCAGATTACCCTACCTGAGGGGTGGAAAGTGTACCGCTTGACTCGCCGCTCCTGGACGAGTCTCCAAGCCCTATCGAATCTGTAGCCGAAGGTACCGCGTAGCCTCTCCCAATTCGAGCGGCTGATCTCCCTCTCGCTTCGTACTTCGTCGAGGACCCTCTCTAGGATTAGCCGCTCCTCGGTGACCATGGAACTCCATGATAGACTACTCTTAACCCTTTTTTCACCGTTGTGGAGGGGAACCGGTTTAAATCCGGCGGTTGAGGGTGTTTCAGGGAGCCCTTGATCCGACTTCTTACTCCTTGGCCCGCACTGCTGGCAGACATCGGAGAGAAGGTACTCATAGTGGCTGACCTACACATAGGCCTCGAATACGAGCTGAGCAAGGCGGGGGTCAATATTCCCTACCAAACGGAGAGGATACAAGGTGAACTCCTCGCCCTCTGCAGAGAGCACAAACCCGATAGGCTCGTCATCGCCGGGGATGTGAAGCATGGAGTCCCGGTAACCAGCTTCCAGGAAAAGAGAGAGCTGCCCACGCTATTCGAAGTCCTCCTCACTGAGGTCCCAAGGATCGATGTCACCCGCGGTAACCACGACGGTAGCATCCAAGAACTCGCCACGAAAGGCGTCGAAATCCACGGCAGCAAGGGTATCATCCTCGGCGAAGATTTCAAGATCGCCATATTCCACGGCCACGCTTGGCCAAAGCCTAAAGCCCTAGAAGCGAACTGCCTAATCGCGGGGCACAACCACCCCACTGTCATCCTCAGGACCCCCCTCGGCATCAGGATGACTCAGCGCGCCTGGGTTAAGGGCGTCGCAGATCCAACCAAACTGGCGAAAGCCTTCCTCGAACAGGACGACGTCAAATACGGGGGGGACCCTGTGGCAGCCTTCGACGACCATTATAAAACAAAGATAGGGGAGCCAGAGATGATCCTTATGCCGACATTCAACGACCTGCTTGGAGGGCTTCCTGTGAACGGTGAGGCCCCCCAGAGCCTCCTCGGCCCCATGCTAAGGAGAAACGCGATAAACATGGAGAACTTCGAGGTCTACCTCCTGGATGGCTCATACCTGGGGAAGGTTGGGTTTCTCCGAGAGAGGAACAGCTACTGAAGCTTCTTGAGCGTCTCATAGCATAGGTGGCACTTGTTGACGTAGACGTCCTGGGGCTGTGTCTTCAATAGCCCCATTGGGCCCTTCTCGCTCAGGACTTTAAAGACGTCCCTACCCCAGGCGTCCGTGAGCATTCTCTCAAGGCTCTGGTTATCCAGGTTTCCGAGCTCGAATCCTCTGAGTGTCGAGGAAGCTGAGCAGCAGGGGAGGACCTCGCCGCTTGGTCTAACCCCTAGGTCCCTAAGAACAGCCCCGCATCCTCCTGTGAGAGGCGATCCGTCAATGTGCCACTCGCTTCTTGAGATTGTGGCGCCTCGACCTACGGGGGTGAATCCCGACTCGATGCCTATAGCAGCGTGTTCCGATGGAATTGCTTCCCTAGGCGGGGGTATCTCTTCGCCGAGAAGTCGTGAGACGTCTGCTAAGCGGAGTTTGCTGGACTTGCTCAAAGCAGTCATCACAACGATACGGATACCGAGACTTTTTGCTACCTCGTAGGTGATCTTGACCCTCTCGAAGGGAATTGTGGCCTGGTGGAAGTTGTCTACGCTTATGTTCAGGACCGTGAGCCCCGCGTCGCTCAGTTTCCTCAGAAAGTAAAATGCATTCTTTGGCGTCGCCGCCCAAGAACAGTTAGTGACTAACTCCGTCTTGATGCCCTGATCAGAGGCGTAGGCAACGAGGTCCTCCACCAAGTCTGCGTGGAGCATAGGTTCTCCTCCTGTCAAGCTGATCCACTCGATTGACGGAATCCTCGAGGCTTTGTCCACATAGTTCTGGGCGTCGTACCTGGACATGGTGGCCCCCTTTATGGGGTCACAGTCGAACCAGCAGTGGGCGCAGGCTGCGTCACACTTCTCGGTTATCATGAGGGCGACCCTAAAGGGGGGAGGGGACCCAGGCATCGTCGACACCGAGGTTAGATCTTTTCCAGCGTCGCCTTAATCAGCTCGTTGGCTTGGTAGAACCCATCATCCACCAAGTTCCTCTCCCTAATCAGCTTCGTGTAGAGGAACTTGAACTCCGGTGACTGGTGGAGTGTCATCTCCGCGAGGTCGATGATTTGGCTGATCCTCGGGAAGGGCTGGGCGCCGAAGGTCTCCATGCTAACTTGGTTAGCTATGTCGTGGTCGCTGTGGGCGACGGGGTTCACGTTTCGCCCGACCCACATCAGGCATCTGTTGAGTTCTTCGACCTTCGTTGAGTCACCCTCCTTCGCCACCTTCTTCGCTGCGATCTCCAATCTCTCGGAGAGGACTCGCAGCTCCTTGGCCTCATCAATGAGGTGGTACAGGTTGTAGAGGCCACTGATCTTCTCAGACTTGGCCTGCAGGCCCTCTAGTATTTTGATTATCCTCTCGGCGTATGGGATGTAGTTGAAGGGGAGGACGGGGCAGTTGGCGAGTCGCCATATGAGGTTGAGCTCAATCTTTACGTCAGTGACGAGGATGTCGATGTCCATTTTATCATGTGTCTCGTAGGGTGTATGCCACCACCAGCCACCACCTGAGTAGTTGACATGTGGATCGTAGGTTTCCTTGGGTCGGCTCGTCGTCACACTGACGTGGGGGAGCCCCGTGCCCCAGAAGCTGCCGTCCCCAGCTCGTGTAGGCCAGCGATAGTGCTCCACTGTAATTCCCGTGGCGTCTTTGACACTCTCAAGCACAGCGTCGAGTACCTCGCTGTATGGGGCTTCACGCACCGTAGTCGCGCCTTGTACACCAGGTGAATCGATGTTGTAACTCGCAACGCAGTTGTAACGGAGGTCGTGCCAAAACGCATCGTTATACCAAGTCGATCCTGCGTATTTACCGATCTCGTGCCCGGTCCAGTAAGCGATGCGGACACTCCTGCGAAGCTTCTCCTTGTGCTTGTTGAGGATTCGGGCGATTTCGAGGATGGCGGTGTCGCCGCTTATGTTGTCGGTTGCGCCTAGGCAGTAGGGAGGTGTATCGACGTGACCGTTGACAAGGACGAACTTGTCTGGCTCTTTTCTGCCCTTGATCTCGGCGACTAGGAGGGGGAGCCTCTTC
Organism: Candidatus Bathyarchaeota archaeon RBG_13_52_12; assembly: GCA_001774245.1. Lineage (GTDB taxonomy): Archaea > Thermoproteota > Bathyarchaeia > TCS64 > TCS64 > UBA8941. The sequence continues at coordinate 10,649 of MEZF01000108.1, read as the reverse complement.
CACCTCGTTTCGGAGAGGCTGATTATGTGTGACCTCATCCCACCAAGCTGGGCAATCTTCCTTAGTTTGGTCCCATCCCTGTGGGAGACATGTAGTATGGCGGGTATCTTTGGGATGAGGTGGAGATTATCAGACGTCGGGTTCCCCGAGACGCTGAAGTCTGCCCTTTGATGGCAGACGGTGGGCATGAAGTCGTCCTGCTCAATGACTATGAGCCCTACGGCTCCCATTTCCTGCAACTTTAACAGCAGCTTGCCTTGGAGCCCCATCCAGTCCCCGCTGGTCTTTTGCTCGCATAGAACGATCTTGCCCCGGCACTCCTGGTACCCGATCATGTCGGGAGGGACGTAGATGACTTCGGCCTCGAAGCCCTCCTGCGTGGTGGAGCCGGCTTGCCTGTAGGGCGTCGTCTGGACCACCATCACTTGGGGCGCTGTGACGGTGAGCTTCGCAGTTTTCGGGTCAGTGATATACGCCTCGTATCTGAGTATCTTGGGCTCAAGTCCGTACTCCTCCAACTTCTTCCTAAGAACTTGAATAGCCTGCTCCTCCTCGGGGCTTCCCGAGTGAAGCGGCGGGTACTGCATTAACTCGTCGAAATTGGCGCTCATGGTCTCCTTTGAGACCTCAGCCTCCATCTTCCTGAGGAGCTTTCTGTCCTCTTCTGGTAGGAGAATCATAGTATCATGTATTTGGTCTGTTTGAAGCGGGTATAATACTATCGAGAAAGAGTAATAACAGATTTTGGTGGGATCGCCCGGATTTGAACCGGGGATCACGCGGTCCCGAACCGCGTATCATACCAAGCTAGACTACGATCCCTAAGTCGTATTAGGCGGGATGTGGCTGGGCTTAAAAACGATGCGGGGAGATTACGCCTCGGTGACTGCATCGCTCACCGTCATGTTTAGGACGGTTTCCGCGATGTCGGCGCCATACTCCGACGTCCTCATTATGCTCTCGACGATGAGCCTGAGCTGTGGAACATCTTCCACGGGAGCTAATTTCACTATCTTGTGGATGACCTCATCCTCCATACCTCGCGTCTCCTCCGCTGCTTCCATCACATCGTCGGCCTCGGAGTATTCCTCGTCAAAGAGCGACTCCATCGAGGCCTCGAAGACCTTAATAGCAGAGAGGCTTATCCTGTTGAGCTCGGCGAGTATCTCGTCATTTATGGGGACGAGGTGCAGAGCGAGACGGTTCTGTGCTATGTTCGTGGCGTGATCCGCCATGCGCTCGACTGACTTGGTAATGAGGCGGTAACTCAGGCACTGACGTGGTGTCTTGATCCCGCTCTCCTTTAAAACGTGAGCATCCATTGCTGCTACGTTCAGCAGCCTGATCACGTAGAAGCTGAAGCGGTCTACTTCGTCATCCATGTTGACAACCTCCTTAGCAATGCGAGGATTATCTGTACTAAGAGTCTGTACAGCATCCCTGTGCATTGAGGCGGCGATTATTGACATCCGCCTCAATGCGTCCTTGACGGATAGCTCCGAGTAGCTTAGGAGGATCTGTAGAGTTAGCTCATTGGGAAGATCGCTGAGTATCTCGGTCCCCACTAGCTTCTTTCTGACGAAGTCCTTTATAGCGAAGCGGGATTCAAGATCGATCCTCTTTTCTGTGGAACGTACCTGTATGATATTATAGCCGTTGATGTAGGATGAGATTAGGCGGCGGACGACGCTCTCTGGCTTCTCCCCCTGCTGGATGACGATTATAACCTTCTTCACCCGTTCAGGAGACTCGATGCCCTTAGGCTGGATGCTGAGGGACATATCGTCGCGCTGGATTATGCTAACTACGCTACTCCGCTTGAGTCCCATCTGGTCGACCCAGGTCTTAGGGAGAGAGATGATATACGTAGAGCCCCCTGTGACCTGTATCTTCCTTAGTTCCTCGTCAGATTTCTCCCTAGACACCCTTCAATCCCCCACGGTTCTCTATACTTAGAATATATTGATGTTGCTATTTACTTCGATCCCTGTAGTATCTATAGATTCTATAGATGTGTTACGCCTTCTCGCGGGTTTACCCGATGTTCTATGTACGCCATCACGGTTTTCCATATAAGACGTTTTTAAGCCTCGGATGGGGTGTAGAATAAACAACGTTGAAATACGACATTGCGAGGCTGAGAACTGGCTCCAAGGCGGTCCACGACTACGTCAACGAGCCGAGCAAGGCG
>MEZF01000108.1:5549-8423 GCA_001774245.1 Candidatus Bathyarchaeota archaeon RBG_13_52_12 | reverse complement strand
ACTAGATCCCGTGACTGTCAAGGAACTGAAGAATCGGGCAAAGGACTACCTGATCATCGTCTTCAGCGCCGAGTGGTGCCCAGACTGCTTTAGGAACGTCCCCGTACTCGATCTACTCGCGGAGGCAACGGGCATCGAGGTCAGGGTCTTCGGCCACATAATGAGGGACGATAAGAGTAATACGAGGAAGTGGGCGATACCGCCGAGCCCACCCGAGGTGGAGGAATTCAACGTCGTCAAGATACCCCTTGTGGTAGTGCTCAAGAAAGACGGGAAAAAATTGGGAGAGATCATCGAAAATCCGCCGCCGGGGAAGACTCTCGAACAGGCACTCCTCGAGATTATTGAGTAGCCTCTTTTTTAACCCGGTTAAGCATACTCCCTGCCGGTGACCATGAAGGAAGGGACCATTCTCCGGAGCTTCGATGCTAAGGATGGTAAAAAGGTGACGCTCCGCACCCCCAAGTGGGGTGACCTAGACGATTGCCTCCACTTCATCAACAGCCTGGTCGAGGAGAAGGCGATGATCATGATGAATGAGAAGCAGACACGGGACTCCGAAATCGGATGGATTAGCCAACTTCTAAGCAGCGTTGAAAGGGATAAAATCGTGGCACTCATCGCTGAAGTTGACGGCCGATTTGTCGGAAGCTGCGAGATAACCCCTAAAAGAGGGTACTTAGCCCACCTTGGCTCCCTGGGGATTAGCCTACTCAACGGCTACAGAGATATTGGTATAGGGCAGGAGATGATGCTAGAAGCTGAGAAGCAGGCGAGGCGCCTCGGTGTAGAGGTTGTCGAGCTCGAGGTATTCGCTGCTAACGCTCGCGCCATACACGTCTACGAGAAGGTCGGCTACAAAGTCACGGGAAGAGTCCCTAACGCAGTCAAGTGGAACGGCGAATACATGGACAGCCTAATAATGGTTAAGAGAATCAGCTAGTCAACAACCTTTTTATTTAGACTAAACAATAAAAGGATGGGACAAGGTTTGGTCGTGTATCAGCTGGACTGGATTTCAGCCTAGCAAATAGTACACAATACTACTCAGTCCCCAGAAAGCTTCTAAACCGGGGCTGCATGAGGGATAGCCCATGCAAAGCCCCCGGCGGGAGGCACTAGATTTGAGCACAGAGAACAAAAACGGCAACATGGTTGTGACCCCCTGGGAGGTATCGGGTGAGATAGATTACAACAAGCTAATAGAGCGCTTTGGCACCCAGCCCCTCACCCAGGAGCTAAAGGAGCGGATCGCTAAAAAGGCGGGCTTCATGCACGTGCAGCTCCGCCGCGACGTATTCTTCAGCCACAGGGACCTAGACTGGTGGCTGAACCAGTACGATGCGGGCCGCCCCGTAGGTCTCTACACTGGCCGCGGACCGAGCGGACACGTACACCTTGGCCACCTGCTGCCGTGGTTCTTCTGTAAATACCTACAGGAAGCCTTCGACGCCCACCTCTACTTCCAGATGACCGACGACGAGAAGTTTCTACTCCGCGACGACCTGACACTCGACCAGACTATAGGCTATACATACGACAACGCCCTCGACGTCATCGCCTGCGGCGTCAAACCGGGGCTCACCCACATCTTCAGCGACACGGAGCACATCCAACACATCTACAAGCTGGGGCTACAGGTATCGAAGAGGATCACCTTCAGCACCGTGAAGGCGGTCTTCGGCTTCACCGACTCCGACAACATCGGCCTCACGTGGTACCCAGCACTCCAGGCGATGACTTGCTTCCTCCAGAGCTACAGGGAGGGGAGGAACGTTGCCTGCCTGATACCCGCCGCAATCGATCAAGACAACTACTGGCGAATGACCCGCGACATCGCGGAGAAGATGGGTTACTATAAGCCGACGCAGATTCACAACAAGTTCCTTCCGCCTCTCACGCAAGGGGGGAAGATGAGCGCGAGCCAACCAGACGCGGCTATCTTCACCACCGATACCCCAGAGCTAGCAGCGAAGAAGGTCATGGGCGCATTCACAGGGGGCAGGGAGACTGTCAAGCTTCAGAACGAGCTAGGAGGTCGTCCCGAGATCTGTAACATATACGCTTACTACTTCTACCTCTTCGAGGAAGATGACGCGAAACTAGCCGAGATCGAGAAGCAGTGCCGTTCAGGGGCACTCGTCTGCGGCGACTGTAAAGCCCGCTTAGCAAAGATGGTGAAGGTCTTCCTTGTCGACTTCCAGGAGAAGAGGGAGAAAGCGAAGGCCCGCCTCGACGACTACCTTCTCAAATAACACATTTTTTTAAAAAAGGATAAAACCTACAACCCGGAATATTTCTCAATGAATTCTAACCTGCAGAAATCCTACGATGAGCTTCTCGCGAAGTCAAAGGAGCTCGCCGTCCTCCAGTCGACTACCGCGATAGTAAACTGGGATATGGAGACGAAGATGCCACCGAAGGCCCTCAATCTCCGCAGCCAGCAGATGGCCCTCCTCGAACTCATGGGTCACAAGATGCTCACCGACCCACAGGTGGGGAAAACCCTGGAAGGCATCGAGAAAGCCCCCGGTTACGCCGAGTTCGACATGGTCCAGAAGAGAAACGTATACCTCGCCCGTAAGGCCTACGATGAGGCGACGAAGCTCCCCGAGAGCCTAGTCTTCGACACAGCGAAACAGCAGACCATCGCCGTCGGCGTCTGGAAAAAGGCGAAGGCAGCTAAGGACTACAAGATGTTCAGGCCGGAGCTGAAGAAGATGATAGAGCTCCGCCAGAAAGCAGCGGACATCCTCATGGAAGTCAAGGGCACGAAGACGCCATACGACGCCCTCCTCGACGCATTCGAGTCGAAGATGACTGCGGACAAGATCACAAAAGTCTTCGACGAGATGCGTGTGGGCCTGATCGACG
>MEZF01000108.1:4323-5535 GCA_001774245.1 Candidatus Bathyarchaeota archaeon RBG_13_52_12 | reverse complement strand
GAGAAGTCGGGATACAAACCAGACAAGTCCATTCTGAGCCGCCCCGTGCCCATCGACGTCCAGAAAAAGATCAGCGAAGCCGCAATGGACTACATCGGCTACGACGCGAAAAGCCCCAACGCAGGCGGACGTCTAGACGAGACAGAACACCCCTTCACCACGGGGTACTATGACGATGTCCGCATAACTACCCACTACCACGAGGAAAGGTGGGTCTCAAGTCTATACAGCGTCATGCACGAGGGAGGCCATGCCCTATACGAGCAGAACCTTCCCCAAGGGTGGATGTACCAGCCAATCGGCAGTGCCTCTAGTTACGGCATACATGAGAGCCAGAGCCGCTTCATAGAGAACATGGTTGGAAGAAGCCCAGAGTTCCTATGCTACATGCTCCCCAGGTTAAAGAAGATCGTTGGAAAACCCCTCACTGGCGTCAAGTTCGCCGACTTCGTCGCGGCTGTCAATGTCGTTGAACCCAGTAAGATCAGGATCGAAGCCGACGAGGTCACCTACGGGCTGCACATAATCATACGCTTCGAAATGGAGCGAGACATCTTCACAGGAAAGCTTACGGTGGAGGAACTGCCCCAAGCTTGGAACGAGAAGTACAATAAGTACCTAGGAGTCGAGATCGAGAACGACAGCGAGGGTGTCATGCAAGACACCCACTGGGCGAGTGGCTACTACGGCTACTTCCCAAGCTACGCTCTCGGCAACATCTACGGAGGCATGTTCCTCAAAAAGCTCAAGAAGGATGAACCAACGTGGAAGAAAGGCAACTTCCACCCAGTTAAGAACTGGATGATCGAGAACATCCACTCCAAAGGTAACCTATATGATCCCGCTGACCTCGTCAAAGAGGTCACGGGTGAGACCCTGAAGGTAAAGCCCTTCATATCATATCTCGAAAAGAAATTCGGAAAAATATACGGTTTCTAGTCCAATGTCAGGCTGCCCGACTAGGCTGGCCGCTATACCGTATCCAGTTGTTCCGATGACCTCGAAACCCGCTTGCTCGATGAGGATAGCGGATAACACGTCGTACGCACACGGTCGCATAAACAGCTTTTCACCCTCCAGGAGCCTCCTGAAAGCTATAGCCTTTGACTTCATGGCTTCGAGTCTACTTCGACTCAAATATAAGCAGCCTTTCCGAGTCTAGGCTTGTGAGTGTTCCCGAGGAGCTACGTGCCCGATACAGGAGACAACGCT
>MEZF01000108.1:320-4030 GCA_001774245.1 Candidatus Bathyarchaeota archaeon RBG_13_52_12 | reverse complement strand
GTACGGAGCCGAGCCAGCTCTACGTTAGCCTCTGCGCTCCAGATGAGGAGACCTACGATCGGACGTGCCGCCCAATGATCTCTGGCGCCTGGGAGAAGGTGATGGAGACCCTCGACCTACTTAAGAGCTTCAAATGCCCTACGGTCATACGCCAGACACTGGTCCCCAAGTTCAACATGGGTAACATTGAGGGCTATGCCAAACTCGCGAACAGAGCTGAGCCTACATATATAGAGCCGAAGGGGGCGATGAGCGTTGGCTTCGCCCGGAGGCGATTCGCCTACGAGGACATGGCGAGTTACGAGGACATCAAGAAATTCGCGTCCAAACTATCCACGGAAACCGGTTATGGCCTTATAGACGAGCAGTATGAGAGTAATATCGTACTGCTTAGCCGTTTAGAGAAACCAATCAAACTCTACTCCTAAAGGTTTTAAACCGGGACCCACCGTAGGGAGCCTAATGATAGTCAAGATAGGCGTAAAGACGCTGACCAACCAACTCGTCGCCTACCGTGAGTTGAAACAAGGCGAGAGCGAGGCTGAGGCCTTCGCTAAGCTGAATGCTCAGGCCCACGAGAAGGGAGCTAAGGTCAGCGACCCAACAATGATAATCTACTATGATCCTAAGGACGCCCGTGACTGCAGAAGGGAGGTCGTAGTACCCATCAACAAGGATGTACCGGGCCTCAAGACGAAGACCCTCCCCGAAGTCAGAGCCGGCTTCGTAGTCTACTCAGGGGCAGACCACCCAGCAGAATACTATTACGAAGAGCTCATAAAGCACCTAAAGCAACGCGGCTTTAAGCCCGTTACAAATAACTTCTGTAGTATGGAGGCAGTCTACCAGCCGGATACATTTGGACTTAGCACGGGGAGCTTTATTGATGAAGACGCCCAAGAAGTGTGGACTACCGAGATCCTCATCCCCGTTGAGGGCTAAGCATTTTAACGAGCCCAATAAATCTCTTGGCGGGCGACTGTAGTCTAGTGGTTAGGATCTTGGCCTTCCAAGCCAGAGACCCGGGTTCAAATCCCGGCGGTCGCACCAACATATATCACTTATGTAATACATTCTGGGTACCGTTTAATTTTAGCCAACATTACGGGCGCGCAGAGCGCCGAACGTGAGCAGAGTAGGCCCTTACTATATCTCGCACGCGCTCGCTTTAACCTGACTCGAAAACATGGGTCGATAACTTGATCACAGGTCCAGTAACTTGCCGCCTCTAGAACCCGGGCATTTCGAGAAGCTTGATATTTAGCAATCCAGATTAACCATGCTATTCAGAGGCTGAGAGTTTGAAGTCAAAGCTTGGTATAGAGGTCATCGACGCCCATGCACACTTCATGACTGCAGGATCAATGAAGGCGTGGTCTCAGCGTGGACGCAGTATGACAAGCTTCGCTAAACGGACGCAGACACGTACTGACATGAAAAGCATAGAGTTCCCAGGCGATGATTTCGATGCTGGTCAGAAGTGGGTCAACGAACTAGACAGATACGGAGTCAGTAGTGTAGGCTTTATGATCGGGCCTGAGACCTATGATGAGTTCATAGAAGTCCGCCGCAGGTTCCCTGGCTATTTTCTCGGATACATAAACATTCAGCCCTCTGATCAGGATGCCCCAAAAAAAATTCGAAAGGCAGCGGAGGACGGCTTCTACGGGGTCAAGCTCTACCCCTCGAGCTGGCGTGATATCCATGTCTATGACGAGCAGCTCTACCCGATATATGAAGAGGTTAAGAGGCAAAAAATGGTAGTGTTTTGCCACTTTGGGGTCAGCATAGGTGGCGAAGCCGATCTTCGAAGCGGTAACCCTATAGACATACAGATACCTGCCCGCGACTTCACCGATGTGAACTTCATCATAGCCCACTTTGGAGCTGGGTGGTTCCGAGAGGTCCTTCTCATGCAGTACCAGACAGACAACGTGTATATGGATAGCAGTGGGAGCAATGTATGGATGAAGTACCTCCCACAAGACCTCACAATCAGGGACGTTTTCCGCTACGCCCTCCGAGCCGGCGGACCTAATAAAATTCTCTTCGGTACCGACTCCACATTCTTCCCACGAGGCTTCCGCTACAACATCCTTGAGGAACAGTTCAACGCCCTCCAGAGCCTCAAGAAAAACGGCCTGATCGATGACGAAGGCATACAGATGATATTTAGCGAAAACCACAAACGCCTCACTGGCTACAAGCCGAGGGAGTAGAAATGCCGAGGCGAGGCCGACGCGGGTACCCAACCGCGATGTTAATAGGCCTCGATCTCAGAGCCGCATACTTCTGGACAATTTACAGCGAATCCGCGAAATTCTACAAGATCTTCCAAAGGAATATTGATGATGAGAAATCCATATACCGGTTCCACGAGGAGATTGTTGAAACAATTAGAGCTCTCCTCCACGAGGGTTTTACGGGAATCATAGTGGCTTCCGAGGATAGGATGCCCTACTCCAAAATATTTTTGGATCACATTTCAAAGCGCCATCGGTGGCTTGATGACAGAGTCACAGTAAAAGTGCTAACAGGCAAAGCTACAACAGCCTCACAAGTAATCCAGCTGATAAATGCTAACCAGCTCCAAGAAAGCGTTGCCAACGCAACTGAGGAGACAGGTGTTAAACTTCTCGAACAACTCGATAAGGCCTTAGACAAGGGTAATATTCTCTACACAATCGACGAGTTGAATTATGTGGTAAATTCTAACAAAAAACCTGTTACGATCATGGTTACGGAAGAATTCAATCAGCGAAACCAGACTAACAGAAGATTCCAGAGCGCAATTCAAGTTTCAAAGAATATAGGCGCTACAGTGGTTGTTATTAAAACAACGAATCCTGCCTCACCTCGACTGAACCAGCTTGGCGGATTCGCTTGCGTAATAACTCAATGAACAAGATTACTAAAATAATATTTAGTTGCAACATGAGAATAACCCGCTAATAAATAAAGAGAATCGATTAGTTATTTATATCAAAGGAGAACAACATCTTTCAGAACAGCGTCGCAAACAATATAATTGTTCTCAGATCAAGCGAAGATTAGAAGTTAAATCTCGTCTAGGAATGCATGAGCTTTTTCAAGAAACTGACTTGGAATGTAAGTTTCAGCCATAGGTACACCGATTTTTCTGAGTTTGTCAATAGAAGAAGTTGTATAGGGCCTGAAGATTTCCTTGTTGGCTAGTGGACTGATCCCGGCGAAGACCCTGATGCCATCGTCAAGCATCTGTTTGATTACCTTGTAGTTCTGTCTATTCTCGTCACTGTCTTTTTCAGGGTCGGTGAGGACGAAGTCGCTGAAGTAGAAGCATATTCTGTCGCTTCTCTCAGATGCCTCTGCTAGCTGGTCATATGCCCATTTTATGCTTTTGTTCGGTACTGTACCTCCCCAGGTCGACCCGTCTATTGTTCCTCTAAAGCGAAACTCCATTTGGGTCGTCGTCATGGTGATCATGTCAAGTAACTGTTCTAGGACGGGCTCTAGGTCCATCTCGTCACTCAGATCCTTGATTATGTGGCTGTTGCTCTCGTAGAGAATTAGCCCCCATTTATCGTTTCGTAACCCCCACATAAGAGGGATGAGGCTCAGTATACTGTAATTTACTGAATTTATTCCCTCGAAGTCGTAGAACATCGTGTTACTGATGTCCTGTATGTAGACGATGCTCCTGTTCTTCTTCTTCCTCTTGAGCATCATGA
>MEZF01000108.1:119-217 GCA_001774245.1 Candidatus Bathyarchaeota archaeon RBG_13_52_12 | reverse complement strand
ACGTACCGAGGCTATCCGACTCCAGTCGTCCTTCCTCTCCAGTTCTCGGCCCAATTTCATAAGCCGTTCCTTGAGCAGATGGGCGAGGAGTCTGCGCA
>MEZF01000108.1:0-110 GCA_001774245.1 Candidatus Bathyarchaeota archaeon RBG_13_52_12 | reverse complement strand
CACGCTCTTCCTTGAAGGTCTTAGCGCCGAACTTGAGTATCCTGTCCTCGCCAGGACCTACGCCTATATCGGGTTTGTTCTTGAATTTAGTGAACTGGTCAGGGCCTGTA
>MEZF01000107.1:6515-7362 GCA_001774245.1 Candidatus Bathyarchaeota archaeon RBG_13_52_12 | reverse complement strand
ATCTCTCACCCCCGCTTAAGGCCAAGTTTGAGCTGTTATATGATACCGGCAAGTACGTTCCAGCCTACATGGAGAGAAAGAAGTGAGGTGATGCTATGCGTGTCCATGTGACTTGGGAATTTGAGACGCAAGATGTCGACAAGTTGATGGCGAAGGAGATGAAATATCAGGAGCTCATCAAGAAGGATCCTGATAAGTACCCCAAGAACGTCGTTCAGGTTCACATAGTTGATAGAAACAAAGCAGTTACGATCTGGGACGTCGAAAACCAGGAGCAGATCGCTAACAAGATAATCTACATGATGCCGGAGGCTAGGGCAACTATCGTGCCAATAATCGAGGCATCAGACTTCATGAAGCTCTACATGCAATCTAAGAAATAGGAAAACCTTCCCCATTTTATTTATTTTTTCACTGTGAGTAGCTCTGATAGCTTTTCCGCATCAATACTCCCGCCTGAGAGAACACACACAGCTCTACCTCGAACCCTTCTCGGAGCCTGAAGTGCCGCAGCCAAACTAAGAGCACCCGAACCCTCGACAACCAACTTATTCTCAAGAGCCAAAAACCGAATAGCATCCCTAATCGATTCCTCGGACACCACAACGACATCATCAATAACCTCCCGAACCAGACGAAGCATGTTATCGGTGGGACCTATGGCAGCACTCCCATCAGCTAGAGTAGGTTTGTGCTCCACCTCAACAGGTTTACCCAGCTTATAGCTCTCATAGAAGTGAGGATGATTCACCGAATTCACCCCAATCACCCTCACAGAGGGCTTGATCATCTTAGCAGCCAGTGCAGTGCCCGCGCCGAGGAAGCCAGCCCCGAGAGCGACATAGAT
>MEZF01000107.1:3371-6446 GCA_001774245.1 Candidatus Bathyarchaeota archaeon RBG_13_52_12 | reverse complement strand
CTCTTCTAATGGATGGAGGAAACAGCGGTCTTCAGGAATGTTATCGAGATAGGCTAGCAGTTCATCCCATGTCATCAATTGGATCTCCATTCCATATTTTCTGCAGGCCTCGATCTTGGATTTGGGGGCATAGTCGGGCATTACAGCTCTAGACGGGACCTTGAACATGTTTGCCACATAGCCCACTGCCTGAGACATGTTCCCAGCGCTAAGCGTTGAAAGGCCTTTCTCTCTTTCCTCTGCAGGCAGTTGAGCTGCCCAGTTGTAGACCCCCCTGATCTTGTAGCTGCCTACGGGTTGAAGGATCTCCGGCTTCAAGAGTATCCCTGAATCAGCCTCTTTGTATCTTCGCAGAGGAATCAGAGGCGTCCTCAACGCCACGCCTCTCAGTCTCTCAGAGGCTTCACGAAAATCCCTCAACGTGGGCCTGTGTGAGGGATTCCCCGACTCACTCATCCACCTGCTCATCAAATCACCTTACACACGTTTAGAGTAAAGGTGGTTGTAAGTAGTCACTCGTCTCCGAACCAGTACATCGCCCACTCACTTAACCTGTCCAACGTCTTCACGTCTTTCAAAGTCTTTTTAGCTTCGTTTAAGGCGTCCACAATGCTCGGTTGGAAAAAAATCCGATTATGCACGTCGATCCCGGCACATTCGTATAGCTTTCCCCTCATCTTACAAGTCAATGCAAGTCCTCCATTTCAGTGTCAATAACTTTGCTTAAGTAACATAAATTTTTAGTTATTAATCATTCATAATTATTGGAATAATCTAGTAAATTATTATTCAAATATCGCGCGCGCGAATCCTAATCACCCGGCACTCTGGGAACCACCCACAACTTCGCCTCGCCTCTCAAATACTTCGCGAAGAGAAGAGCCTCCTCGTTGATCAATGTCTCAAGGGTCTGGTGCTCCCCGTTCCTGATCCGCTTAACCTCAACCCTCGTCTCGAAGAACCTGTTAAGATCATCGAGCAGGGTCTTCGTCTTAGAGTCTGTCAAATATTCCCGCTTGCCCTTCTTCCCATGGCTCGCAGACTCGGTCTTCATTTTAAAATCCTTCTTGCTGATCCTTTGACAGTAATTGATCAGAAAGTCGTCGATGAGATACCTGTAAAGCTCTTGGAAGTCGCATACTAGGCTAAGCTTGGCCATCTGGTTACTGTGGAGGAAACCGAGGTACGGCTCAAGCTTCGCCCTAACCAGAGCCCTGTGAATCTTTCAAGCCACTATCTGTAAGCGAGGCTGAAGAGCCTGTTCATGCCGTCGCAGGCTATGAACCCCTCCCTAGACTTTGGGTGTAGCTTCTCGGGGAATAGCCCGAATCGCGCTCGTTACACTGGGAAACGTTATCACCATTCCTCGCCTGCTCTAATACATGGCTAGCCCAACTTACCAAAAACTGAAGAAACACGTGGACAAGGTCAGAATAATCGACACCCACGAACACCTCCCACAGGAGAAGGATCGCGTGGGTCGGGAGGTGGATGCCCTCTCTGAGCTGTTCCTACACTATGCCTCCTCGGACCTTGTCTCGGCTGGGATGAGGGAGGAAGACGTAACCACGATCAGGGACCCATCCAAGTCTCTCGACGAGCGCTGGGGCGTCTTGGAGCCCTGGTGGGATAGGATAAGAAACACGGGTTACGCTAGAGCCATAGAAATCGCCGCCCGGGACCTCTATGAAGTACAGGGCATCTGCTCAACCACCTACAAGGACCTCTCGAACAGGATGAGGGAAAGGAACAGGGAGGGACTCTACAGGTGGGTGCTCAAGGATAAAGCGGGCATAGACATCTCGATACTTGACGACCTGACGGGCGGATGCGAGATAGACCGTGACTTCTTCGCCCCAGTCCTTAAGATTGGCGACATCGTGACCCCAGGCAACAGAAACGAGCTAGAGATCCTGGCAAAGCAACATGGCGTGCGGATCCACGACTTCAACGACTATGTAGCCCTGGTCCGGAAGAGCTTCGACGATATTGAAGGGAAAATATTCGGGATCAAGATAGCCCTCGCGTACAGACGCGCCATATTCTTCGAGAAGCGCTCCTACTCGGAAGCGGAGGAAGCATTCAACAAGCTCTACAAGACCCGGGGATTCACCAGATACATACCCGACCCAACGAGGAAGGAGAGCAGAATGGTGCCCTGGGGCCCCAGCAACGAGGAGCTGCTCCCCATGCAGGACTACCTTGTACACGTAGCCATCCAGGAAGCAGAGAAACGTAGACTACCCATACAGATCCACACAGGTCTCCAAGAAGGTAACGAGAACATACTAGCGAATTCGAACCCAGAGCTCCTAGTGAACCTTTTCATGGAGTACCGAGACGCTAAGTTTGACATCTTCCACGGCGGCTGGCCATTCTGCAGCCAACTGTCGGCTCTCGCTAAGAACTTTCCAAACGTGTACCTGGATATGAGCTGGATGCACATAATCAGCCCCTCGAGGTCCCGCAGCGCCCTCAGCGAGTGGCTCGATGAGGTCCCCGCCAACAAGATACTGGGTTTCGGCGGCGACTTCCTCTGCGTCGAAGGAGCGTATGGTCACGCCGTCATCGCGAGAGAAAACGTCGCTAGGGTCCTAGCGTTAAAGGTGGAGGAAGGCGACCTCAAACTCGAAGACGCGAAGAAGTACGCCACATGGATACTTAGACTAAACGCCGGGGAACTCTTCTTTCCAAAAGGTATCTAGTGAACAAATACGCGCAAGTATATAGTCGAGTACCAGGTGGGGCTGAGGACCCGATTTAGATGACGTAATGCTCCTTAGGGTACTCGAGGAAGTACCTGTCCCTCCTATCGACGAGCACCGTCACTACTCTCCCCCCCTTCTTCATCTTCTTAGCCAGCTGGATCGCGGCGTACACGTTTGCACCCGAAGACATGCCACAGAAGAGCCCCTCCTCCCGACACAGCCTGTTCGCCATCTCCCTGGCGTCCTCGTCCTTAACCGTCAACATCTGATCGGGTATACCCTTCTCAAACATGGTCTCGATGATGAACTTGTACTTCGGCATCCCGAACTCCTCGAAGAACGGGTCGAAGAGGTGGTTCCTGACCCA
>MEZF01000107.1:0-3264 GCA_001774245.1 Candidatus Bathyarchaeota archaeon RBG_13_52_12 | reverse complement strand
AAGCAACGAAGGCATCAACCCTCCCATCCGTCTGCTCCAGTATCTCCCTCCCGGTGGAGTCCCTGTGAGCCAATGTGTTGTTTGGATTACAGTTCTGGTTAGAATAAAACACCCTGGTGTCGGCCTTCTCGAGGTCGAAGCACTTCTTCATCCCGATGATCGTCCCGCGGCTGCCTCCTTGTCAGGCTTCAGCTTCTTGAGGACCTCCTCATATCCCGTCGTCTTAAAATTCTCCACCTCTGCGCCGAAGAACCTCATGGTCTTGATCCTGTTCTCTGGATTGTATGCGCCGACCCATTCACTCGGGATGAAGAGGCGAACCTTGTATCCCTTGACATTCCCCACGAAGGAGAGGGCGGGCCCTGTGTTACCGCTCGTCTGGTCAACCACTGTGCCCCCTTTTCTCAGCTTGCCAGCCTTCTCGGCCTCTTCTATCATCCTGAGCGCCATCCTGTCCTTGATGCTGCCGCTCGGGTTGAAGTACTCGCACTTAACCAGCACATCCGCTTCCAAGCCGTCGGTCACCTTCGTCAGTCTCTTCAGCGGAGTGTTCCCTATCAGAGACAAAGTGCTATCAATAATCTTCATCTAACCATCACCCTCCACACTCTTCTCAAATCACTCATCACAATAAAAATTGACCGTGTCATGCACGATGAGGGTTTAACTAGACCATGCAGAAATTCACGCGCTGCACGCGTGGATTACTTAGTTTAATTTACACCGAGTTGCGTGCGCTCCTAACGCCCCAGCCATGTATGAGATGATCTGGAGAGTAACTAAGTCAACCATACAATCATTCACCTGATTCAGTATCAAGTGGAACTCAGGATAAGACCATGGCCCACACACGAGCCTGTTCTAATCGACGGGCTTGAACCGGATCTTCGCCTATTAGGGGAACTCTACCAAGCGTGCCAGGAACTCGTTGAGATATGGGACATCGGTCTATGACTCGGCGCCAGGCACAATTATGCTTGTAGTTTAATAAGCAATGGGCCTCATAATGTGCTCAGTGTTACCATATGGAGAGCTTTACTGGAATATTCATCAATTACAGTCGCGGAGCAAAAAAGCAGTACCCTAAAAAGTGCATCATAAAGGTCATGAACCTTGAACCCAAAGAAGCAAGCAAGGTCATCGGGTGGCGGGTTGGCTGGCCCGAGAAAAACCCGAAGCTATTCGGAAGGATAATCGGCCCCCACGGCAAAAGCGGGTACCTGATGGCTCGATTTAGACACGGTTTACCGGGAACGGCGATAGGTGGAACACTGGCTCTCACAAAGATGGGTCAAGAGCCTAAAAAACGTGCACACATCCCGACCTCGAAAGCGACGGAGCGCGTATCCAAAATCATCGAAATCGAGGGAATAGGCCCCCAATACGCGGAGAAACTCCACCAAGTTAACATCTACACAACGTCTGAGCTACTGGAAGCCGGCGCGACGCCCAACTTGAGGAAAGAGTTAGCCGAAAAAATCAGCATCTCACCCAAGCTGATTCTCAAATGGGTGAACATCTCCGACCTATTCAGGCTCAAGGGAGTAGGCGAAGAATACTCTGATCTTCTCGAGAAAGCGGGCGTCGACACCGTTGTCGAACTCTCAACCAGAAACGCTGCTAACCTTCACGCCAAAATCGTAGAGGTAAATGAAGCTCACAAGATCGTGCGAAGAGTGCCTTCGCAAGAGATGGTGGAGGGGTGGATAGAAGAAGCTAAGACCCTGCCCCGTAAAGTTGAGTACTAGAATCGCGCGTGCGCCTCATCATCACGCGCATTCATCCTAAGCGAGCATGCAGAGCAACGGCCCTGACGATGTCGGCGGTGTTTTCGCACCAGTCGGCGACGGTCTCCAGAGCATCCAGAAACTCATTCAGGAGTATGAGGGAGCCAATGTTAAAGGCTGTATTTTCTATGGCGGCCAAGTGCCTCCTGGCGATGCCATAGAGCTCGTCAATATTCTCCTCCAGCATCTCCACATTATTGGCCAGGCTGATTGCCTTCCGAGGGTCCTCAGGCAGCGCCCTGACGCTTTCAGCGAGGACGGTGACGCAATTTATGTCCTCCCTGCACATGTTCAGGGCGACTTCCTTCATCTCCTCGGGGGCCTTCTCGAAGGGTATGATGACCAGGATCCTGCCCGCCTCCTTCGACCAGTCTGCCACCCAGTCGACGGCCCTTACGAGCTCCATGAGGTCGTCCCTCTCCTCAGGGAACAGTTCGCTTCTCGTAAGCTCGTCGACCAGTCCGCGCCTCAGCTCGTCAGCCTTGAACTCCATCTCGGAGAGGTTTTTATAGAACTCCTTGGATTGAGGAATTTCGCCTTTAGAGGTCGCCTCCACCATCCTGTATAGGTCGCTTACGGAGTTCTTCGTTAGCTCGAGGTGGTTCTCCAGCATCTCGAAGATCTTCTCTCCCCTCTTTGGCGCGAACCATCTGAACAGCCTTTTACTCAACCCAGCGACCTAGTTTATTATTGCTAAAGATTAATATTAACATCACGAATGATAATGAGGAAAATCATCAGCTGCAGAATTAAATACTATGAAAATCTAGGGACTTGGCTTGATTATTGACCCAATGTAGGGAAATAGTATCGTATAGAATACATAAGTAAAGAACGCTGTGACGAATATCGTCGCTACCCACCCCGCTGTCAACACCAATATCGTTCTTTTATTGATTCCAGAGGAGCCATAACGAGCTAAACCCACGCCTATGAGTGAACCTACACTGGCAATAGACGTCGATATCGGCATCCCATATCCAACTAACATGTATGGAATAATTGTAAATAGATGAACGATTACGGCGTTAGAAGCTTCGGCCGCCGCACCAGATATTACATCGAGTCTCGTAATTCTAAAAGCTATCATCTGTATTACCCTGGGCCCAAGCCAGAATCCACCTATTGCCAAGCCTATGCTCCCAAAGACTGCTAGCAGAAACATGACGTTTTGTTCCGGAGGATTTCCCAGAACCATCCTAGCAACGGTAACGTATACGCCCGTGGCGTTTGCGATATCATTCGTTCCAAAGGCATAGGCTGAATAACAAAGCCCGATTATGAGTAATGGTTTCATAAATTTATCTACAGAATTATATTTTTTAACCATAAAGGCAAGAAGTTTGTACATTAGAAAAGAAGAAAGTGCTGCGAGGAAGGGAGATGTGAACCAACTTATGATGATTGTTTTTAACAGATCCCATTGGATTCCACTTAATCCAAACGCTGCTACTCCATAACCCAGAATGCTCCCAAT
>MEZF01000106.1:34620-37638 GCA_001774245.1 Candidatus Bathyarchaeota archaeon RBG_13_52_12 | reverse complement strand
GACTGCTGTCCACGGAATGAAAATTGTCGAAGAGATAGAGATCCTCTTCGGCGAGGGAGGGAACACGACCCACTACGCGGGGGAGCTAGACAAGGCGGACTACGAAAAGTTCTTCACCCCCAGTCTCAAGTGGGTGCAGCTCTGCAGCACGGGCTTCAGTGACAACATAACCCCCGAGATAATGGATGGGCGTGTCATCCTCACAAACAGCCCCGGGATACACACAGTCCCAATAGCGGAGAGCGTCTTATCTGCTATGCTTGAGCACGCTAAGAAGTTTGGGCAGAGGAGAATTGACCAGCGAGAACGAGTTTGGAGGCAGTTATATTGTAGTGACCTTGAAGGTGCGACTGTCCTTCTAATAGGGCTGGGCAACTTAGGGAGAAGGATTGCACGGCTCTGCAAAGTCTTCGATATGAGGGTAATTGGAACTAGGAGAAACCCTGAACCTGTTGAGAATGTTGACAAGGTTTTCCCTGTAAGTGAGCTGAGGGAGCATCTGCAGGAGGCGGATTATGTGGTTGTTGTCGCTCCGCTTACCCCTGAGACTGAGGGGCTACTAGGCGAGGCTGAGTTTGATGCGATGAAGAATACCTGTTATATCATCAACGTTGGACGGGGTAGGATAGCGGATGAGGGAGCGATGATTGACACGCTCAGGGAGAGGCGAATCGGGGGCGCGTATCTCGACTGTTTCGCAACAGAGCCTCTGCCCGCTGAGAGCCCACTCTGGGGGATGGATAACGTCTTCTTAGTACCACATGATAGTCACTCCAGTCCCAAGATCGGTGACAGGCTTGTCACCCATTTCTGTGAAAATCTTAGAAGGTATGCGGCGGGGGAGGCTCTCCTAAACGTATGCGACTCACATCGCGGCTACTAGAGTTATATCCCCTGTACCGCTCTACAACCCCATGTCTCTGCTATTCAGCAAACTTAGGAGAAGGCTCGAGGAAGCTTTGGAGCGCTATGAGGGTGTTATAGGCGCTGCGGTAAAGGACCTGACAACTGGCGAATCCCTATTCATCAATGAGGACGAGGTCTTCCCAGTCGCGAGTACGATAAAGGTGCCAATACTTATCGAGTTTCATAGGCGCGTTGAGGCAAAGACTCTTGATCCAATGACACCAGTGGATTTCGTTGAGGCGCATAGGACTGGGGGGAGCGGAGTCTTAAAGACCCTCACCCCAGGTGCCGTTAGCATGCCTCTCATTGACTACGTCACGCTGATGATCAACGTAAGTGATAACTCCTCCACGAACTACCTCATCGACCTCCTCGACTTAAGTAAGATCAACGCTCTCATCGCGGAACTGGGGCTCAGGGAGACTCGGCTCGCGAGAAAGATGATGAACATGGAAGCCTTCAAAGCGGGGAAAGACAGCTTCACAACGCCCAGGGAGCTCGTCGCAATGTTCGAGGAACTCTACACCCCACGCGCTCTGAGCCAATTCGTCTGTGGGGAGACCTTAAAGATGCTGAAGAAGCCGAAGGAGGGGATACTTCAGGGTGTAATCAGGAACGCGATCCCTGATTCGGTCGACGTCGCAGATAAGTCAGGTTGGGTCGGTGGAGCAACCCTCGACGCGGGTATAGTCTACCAGCCTAGTCGGCCATACGCTGTGGCGCTATTGGCGAAGCACATACCATCCTCCGACCTCCACATGGTCAACGCCTTAAACACCCTAACTGAAATGGCGAGGCTGATCCAATCCTACTTCGAGGAGGTCTCGGCTTCGACCCCGCAGGGCAGGAAGCTCACCTAGCGGGGTAGAATTTATCACATAGAACCGTCGCCATGTTTTGAGGCATCATTGCTTACAGCTAGCATAACCCACGGCGACGATGTTGATGGCCTTACCTGCGGAGCACTACTCATCCGGCTGTTCGACGCGAAGGTCATCCCAGCAAACTACGACGACCTAGAGAAGGCTCTTGCATGTATAGGTGAGGACGTCGAGCAGCTGTTCATCACCGACCTGAACCTTAGGGAGGTCCTCCTCCCACTCATCGAGGCTATAAGAAAGCACGCCTCGGTCATAATAATCGACCATCACCCCATGGACATAAGCCTCAGCAACAGCCTCAAGCGTCTAGGCGTCGAGATAGTACATGATACACGCGACTGCGCCTCCGCCCTTGTCTATGACCACTTCAAGGACAGGCTTGAGTTGGACGCCGCCCGGTTAGCCGCTTACGCCGCTGTTTCGGACATGTTCGAGGATGGTCCGGTTGCCTCCCAGCTCATGGACGGGATGGATAGGAAGTTCGTACAGGAAGAGGCGCTGCTGTTGAGCTTCGCCCTCAACTGCGACCAGTCGGATCCCTTCAAGAGGAGGCTACTGAAAGAGCTAAGCTGCTACGCTTACCCTCATAGAATTAGGGGTATTGTGGAGGCTGCTGTGGCTCAACTAGAGAAGGTTGTCAGGATAAAGGAGACCGTCAAGGATGAGGCGACAGTAGTGGGGAGGCTCGCGTATATGGAGTGCGATGATGGCTTTTCCACAGGAGAGGTCGCCAACGTAGTCATGGATACGCTGCTCGTCCCAGTTGGGATGTGCTGGAAGGATCAAGGAGGCATGGTGAATATCAGCCTGCGTGGCGAGAGGAAGCTTCCCGAGCACCTTGGCAACCTCGCAGCGAGCTTATCGAAGAAGCACGGTGGATTCGGAGGGGGGCACGCCCGCGCCAGCGGAGCAAAGGTGCCGAGGGAGAAACTCGACGCCTTCATAGTAGATCTAGCCGCGGCGCTCAACGTCTCTTGAGCCTTTGTCTCCAGCGCACCCTCCTCTTGGCATCCCTGATCCGCTCGTCTAGGGGCCTCATACGGGTCGGGTCGAAAGGCATCCATTCATCATTCTCTGTATCGGGACCTATCAGTTCACTGCTCTTGCAGAGGGTAAACCTAAGGTTCTGTACATTGTTCACAGTCGGGTCAAACTGAAGGACCTTCATTGCACGGGCGAGACGTATCATGGCGACGAGTCTCAGCGGATTATCCAATCCATACTCTTCGGC
>MEZF01000106.1:15183-34603 GCA_001774245.1 Candidatus Bathyarchaeota archaeon RBG_13_52_12 | reverse complement strand
CCCTCTCCTGCCCCGTGTCGGAGTAGACGACTACATCGACGTCCTCGTCCTTCACCTGCACGGGGTAAAAGAAGCGGCGGAAGACCCTGACACGGGTCCGCTTCCCCTCGAAGACGACGACCAGCCCCGATTCGGTTGATGACAACATTGTATCTTCGAACCCCCGAATTGAAAAGGTATGTAGGTCTGTGGCCAATCTTGACCCCCTTTGGACCGAGTTGCACGCTCACGAA
Organism: Candidatus Bathyarchaeota archaeon RBG_13_52_12; assembly: GCA_001774245.1. Lineage (GTDB taxonomy): Archaea > Thermoproteota > Bathyarchaeia > TCS64 > TCS64 > UBA8941. Next base: position 34,370 of record MEZF01000106.1, on the reverse strand, counting down.
AGCTGTGAAGGTTGAGGCTTTCCTCTTTAAGCCGTAAAATTAGATAAGATATTACTATTTCGTGTTTTTCTAACTATTATGAGGTCGCACGTGCGTGAGTGTGATTAGAGGGGGATTAGAGTAGGAATCCGCCTTTTAGAGGGTCGTCAGGGTCGATGACCACTTGCGTGAATCCAGTGATGTAAGCGGAGGCGAGGACATCGGGGACTATCGCCTTGTACTTCCCTACTTTGACCTCCTTCGCTATCCTGCCCGTCATCAAGGTGCCTATTGTGGACTCGAATTTGACCTCTTGGCCAGGCTTGAGCTTCCCGGTGCCATAGAGGGCCGCCATCCGGGCGTTTGAACAGGTCCCTGCGGGGCTCCTGCATGTCTGTTTGGGGCCAAAGACGTTCCAGTGCCTGCTAGTGTACTCCTTCTTACTCGGCTTCGTGTAGAAGGTGACGAGGTCGAGGATGTTTAGCTCCGGATACTCTGGGTGGTCTACCTTTATCTGGCCGGCTATAAAGTTCCTGATCTTCCATCCGAGGGGTATCCACTCCCCCTTCGTCTCGAGAGTTGGCTTGAGACCGATGCTCTCGGCGTCGACGAAGGCGTACCAGAGACCCCCGTACGCGATGTCAGCCTCGACTTCCCCAACCTTGGGAACGTCGAACTTCATCGTCTTCCAGTAGAAACTTGGGACGCCTTGCATCGCGATGCTCTTCGCGACGCCATCCTTCACCTCGACTTTCGTCTTGACGAGTCCGCTAACGGTGTCGAAGGTTATCTCGGTGTAGGGTTCCTTGACATCGACCATCCCCGTGTTGACTAGAGCGGCGCTGCAGCTGTAGGTAGAGTCACCGCAGGCGCTGAAGTATCCGTCGGTCCAGAGGTAGATAACTCCGACGTCAGCATCTGGGACAGTGGCCTCTGTGAGAATTGAGCCGAGCATACCGTCGAAACCCCTTGGTTCCTTCATCAGTGTCCCCAAGAGGGCGTGGTAATTTTCCTGGAAATACTTCTGTTTCTCCGACATCGTCTTGCCACGGAGCTTCGGCAGTCCACCAACGACGATCCTGGTCGACTCGCCACTGCAGTGGGTGTCGATACACGAAAGGTACCTACTGAACTTCATACGGGTTACACCGGTTAGTATTCATCCAGACACGTTTATACCGGTTACGTCGAAGCTTATCTCCAAGAGCTGCTTATTAGACCTGTAGCGCCACTTTACGATCATTAACCCGCCCAATTCTCCTGTCTTAGTGCAGTGCTGCTTTCCGCATGTGTTGACGTTCCAATCTGGAATGTGAAAAATCTTGACGACCTTAAGCTCTGCGGGTAGGGGGAAAAGATCGTAAATGTCGTCGCCCCAACGAGCTTCGGCATCAGATCGGCTCATCTCATGTATCTCGGTTGGGGCGTTCTCCATTATCTTCTGATTTGCTGCTTCCTCGATCCTAGTCAACTCCTCGTTGGTGGGCTTCCTATCGAATTGGACTGTGAGTCCACCGTGGATGCCCTGGCTATATGCGCTCGCAGACCACTTGGCACCCCTCCCAAGGACGTGCACGACCGCTCCTTTCAGGACGTGGATGGCGGTGTGACCCCTGACCTCATCCGATGTAACCATTTTCAAACCTAAAACCTGTCTTTAGTGCATATAAGAGAGAGGGGCAGTCAATGCTAATTAGGTAGAGGTCAATTATTGGTGCGTCCGGTCCTCTACGAGGTGAAGTGGATGACTGAAAATAAGGAGCACACCTGGCGCTTCGCCTCGATCAAGGTGTGGCTATCACAGATCACAGAGAAGAACATGCTCAAGGGGGCTACCATCGTTGTCTTGACTGGATTATTAGCCGCGGTCATAGCCTACTCGAACGCTGCGAGGATAGAAGCCCCGATAGCTGGCGTATCTGGAACCTTTAAGACAATATCCGCTGCAGCAACGCTCACATTGACACTCCTAGGCTGGATATTTTCCTCTCTCACTTACCACGCGGGCGCAAGCGTTCTCGGAGGAAAGGGGAGTCTCAAAAGGGTATTTGCCCTCAGCGGCTACGTATCCATGCCACTACTCCTCCAAGAGATCCTCAGGTTCATCTACTATGTAATCTTCAGTCAGTCTCCCTCGGCATCCACTTCCGTGAACATACTCACCCTGCTCGTTGATCATTTTACTTTCTTCAAAGTCGCGTGCCTGGTCTTGACCGGCGTCGCTGTAATGTTGAATTATGGTGTCTCGGGGAGGAAAGCAGCTTTTGTCACGCTTCTCCCTACGTTGATCATTATCGCTTTCACCCTCCTCTTATCGCAGTATTTTGGCGGGGCTATATTTGCTTCCGGGAACCGGGGTGGGGCCTATTATCGGGGCTGAGGCTAACGAGCTAATCGATTAAATTTTCCCTTAAAATTGAGGTGCCCAGGTGTTCTTACCTAGTGGACGAAGGATTTCCAAGAGCCTAAGCCCCCGGAGCCTTTTGCAGCCCGTCCCTCTTGGTTCTGCGTCTCGTGGGGGTCTTGAACGCTGCTCCGACCCTTGAGGCGCTCCCACCTGGGCAGACCTATGAGAGTTCTCAGTGAATATACCATCTGCGTTGTAAGCATGATGCAACTTAGGATGATGATTCATGGATTATCAGCCGATTATTGTCTCTCAACAGACAACAATGTCGCATGTTGCTGACGCGAAGGTAGTTTGTTGGGTGCTTGAAAACGCGGCTATGTGGAACAATGAGCGCTTAACAGGTTTAATTCGAATTAGCCTCAGCCGTTGGCGGATTCACGGGGGCGTCCACGAGATGTACTTCGACGTTGTGAACCTCTGCTTTTGAGCCACCCCAAAACCGCTCCGTATTATCTCAGGCAGAACCTGCTTAGCGAACCTTTCCGAGGGGTTCCCTGGGATTATACCCTCGCAGTCGGAGTCGAGGTAGATGTAGTAGACCTTGTCACCGAGTTTATAGGCGCTGTTGTCACCGCGTGGGTAGACGGGCTTGTGCTGGATGCGGAAGGGAAAGAGGCGGCAGGCGGTCGGCTTCATGCCTTGGATCGTGCATATCCACCGGTCCATTATTGGGCGCTGGAGGACGCAGCGGCGGTCAGGCCCGTTGCGGAGGTAGACCTTGCCGGTCCCGTACTCGAAGACTCCCTGCCCGCAGACGCTCCCGACCTTGACAAACTCGTCCATCTTCAGGGGGACCCTATAACCGACGCAGCAGTTGCCGCACGCTCTGCACCCCCAGTTGGCTACTTCACGCCAGGGTATGAGCGTCTTGTCCCCCATAGCAGTCTTAAGCCCATGTGAGTTGGATACCTATATTCTTTTCCGATAATCGCGCACCCATGCAGTCGTAGATTATGCAATGAGGCGTGTGCGGTTTATTGGACTCAATCCTTTGGAGGCTCTGCTTGAGGTATGAGAGGTTTAAGAGGGCTGACCAGGAGTCTCTGCTTCAGTATATCTAGCCTTCGCCGCGTTCCTTCTTCTTCTCTGCCTCCTCGAGGTCGTAGAGGAGGGGATAGACGTTGTTGTGCTGCTTTATCAGTTTGAGGGTGAAATTAACGAACCAACCTATCATTATGATGGCAGCTGCGTAGATTATGATTGTGTAGAGGAGCAACGTATCCACTATTTACACCGTTAAAGTCTGCACTACGGGATCTATTGAAGCTTCCCCTTGCTGGGGATTGCGAGGGACATGACCCAAGCGTCCTCACCGTCGAGGTAGTATCCGTAGTTTCTTTTCGTCTTTGTGAAGATAAGTCTCTCATAGAGCTTTATTGCTGGGTCGTTCCCGACGCGCACTTCTAGGTAGCACTCGGTCGCATCGTAGGAGACTGCGCCCCTCTTCATCACCTCAAACATCAGTGCCTTTGCGATTCCCCTTCGTCTGTATTGCTCGCGAACAGCTATAGAGACGACGTGCAGTAGGCGAGCAGGGCTTAGGCTTCGGAGCTTGCTGAAGCCTCTCTCGACGCGGCACATTATGTAGCCCTGGATGTCGCCGTCCGCTTCAGCAATGATGAAGGTCTCCGGGAACCTACTGTAGAGCTCCCTGTAGAAGCTGCTGCTGTAGTTTTCGGGGAGGCACTCGAAGTTAATGGCCATCACCCTGTTCAGGTCTTCTGCCTGGAACATCCTGATATTATAGCCTAGACTCATCCCCGGTTCTCCTTTCACTCGGAGACCGCATGGATTTAAATGCGTCGAATTCATCACCAAGCCTTTTTATGGGTCACTAACTTGTGGTGTTTAGAGACCTTGTCAACGGACTTCCTCGTAAACGCAGAGGTCGACGGGCTCATCGAGTCCCTCTTCGTCGTCGAGGAGCGCTTTCTAGACAGGGAGACCCCTAACTTCATAGTCTCACAGAAGACTCAGGGTGATAAGCAGCTTGTACTAAAGGCTGCTTTCAGGAACCTCGCGGATAGGCTCAGGCGGAGAGGTTACCTTGCTGAGTTCAGGTGGATAGTGGGGAGATATTACGTGACTCTTACCCCAAAGCCATCCGAGAAGAGGAGAAGCAGCGACCGGAACCGCTTACTATTCGCCGCTACGGTAGTCACGGTCTTCATAGACGGGTACCTTCGTAGCAACAACCCAGTGCTCACGCAATCCCTTATGCCAGGAACCCCCGTCTTCCTTAATGCGCTGATTTTCACACTTGGCATCGTTGCGGTTTTCGGGATCCACGAGATGGGCCACAAACTGGCTTCGGAGAGGCGGGGGATAAGGGCATCCTGGCCCTTCTTCATCCCTGCACCGCCGGGATTAGGAGGTACCTTCGGTGCCGTCATCAGCCAGGACGAGCCCCCCACGAACAGGGACGACCTCTTCGACCTTGGGATTGCTGGGCCTTTCTTCGGCTTTCTCGCCTCGATAGTTATCGGTATAGTTGGTATTTGGCTCTCCTTTACAGTCCAAGTCGATCAGGTAGCCAACTGGGCTATCTCTTACCCGGAGATAAGGTTCCAGCAGATACCCATGCCGGTAATACTACAGATTGTCTCCGACATTATCAGACCGGCTACCAAGGAAAGCGTCCTCGTCCTCCATCCCCTAGCCTTCGCCGCCTGGGTTGGTTTCCTAGTCACCTTTGTGAACCTCATACCGAGCTGGCAACTAGACGGCGGTCACATAATAAGGGCCTTATTCGGGCGGGAGACTCATAAGATCATCTCCATCACTGGGATATTCCTACTAATGATCTCTGGCTATGTCATAATGGCGGTCATAATAGCCTTCTTCCTAATGCGTGAGGGGACAGAGTCGATGACTCCCCTCGACGACATCTCACCGACAAGTCTGAGCCGGAAGCTGGGGCTTATAGGCTACGTGGTTCTCATGGGGCTGTCGTTAGTGGCACTCATCCAGGTCTAGGTACTAGAGGGTATAGTCGAGCACCCGTAGGGAATTACGAGGGTCCGCCTTCCCCTCCTCCCGTCCACTGCATTCTCGTAGGCGTCATTAGCGGTCCTCGCGACGGAAATTCCAAGCGGTTCAACCATGTACTTTGGGAGGCTAGAGACTAGGTAGATCTGGCACTTCGCGGTTGCAGCCTTGACTACCTGGAGAGCCTCAGATCCGAGGGCATACCTTCTCTCTAACTCTGACTGCTGCTCTATGTGTGCGAGGGTTGTGAAGGACTCGGAGCCAAGCCCCTCGGGGCACTCGGCGAGGAGGATGATTGCGCCTCCCTTCTTCGCGAGTTGTGTGGGCGCCTGAAGCGCCCAGGCAGCAGAGTAGAGGTCGAAGTCGTACTTCGCGCCTCCTGCACTCACCACAACGACGTCGGCCCCGACTTCGGCATTGACCTGGTAACTTGCACCGAGGGCGTAGATTGCTTGCCCCCATGTTTCCTCGAGAGCGCCGGCAAATGCTGCGAGGAGTTTGCCATGCGTGTTGGGGACGAGTTGGACTGCGAGGTCGCATCCGGTTAGTTTTACAGCTTCAAGAACATCCTCCTTCAGCGAATTCAACTCGATGACGCCTGGCTTGACCTCGCCCTTGAGGACAAGTTTCCTGTGTACCTCAACGGTGGATGGGGAGGCGAGGCCTGGGATAATCGCCGTGTGTGCGCCACGGAATCCGGTGTAGCTATCCACCTCAACCTCACCGACAACGATCTTCAGCTTCGCTTCCGTGTAAACCTTGTTTATTGAGAGGGGCGTCTTCTGACGCGTTTCCCCCATGTTGGAGAGTTCTGTCGTAAACCGCGTGTGCTCAACAAGGTTGACGCCCTTTAACTCCTCCGACGCCTTCAGCACTTTGATGAGTTCATTGTTGCTCCGTTCCCTAACCCCGTTAGCGACGATGACTGTTATCTTTTCCTTCGGGACGATGAGGTTTACTAATTGTGTGACAATGGGGGCGAGAACCGCTATGGCGTTTCTTGGCCTGGTTGTTCCCTCAACTGCTATCGCGACGGTGCAATCAAGCCCTACAAGTTCTTCGAGTTTCTTAGAGCCACGGGGCTCACTGAGTGCCTTGCTGACGACTTCCTTCGGGGGCAACGGTGGCTCTTGTCGCGTCGGCTCTGCGACGCTCAACAGGTCTTTCATATCGATTGTGACGTATACTTCTGTGTTACCGTAGGGGAGCCAGCATTCAACCAAGTAGATTCAAGAAGGTATACTGACTCGAGTTTCTTATTTCTTAGGGTAGCGCGCGTGTTAGGTCTTAGCGCAATTGAGGTGTTAACCTCACCAAAGCGATTAATGTTCTTCGCGCGCGTTCTCTCTCCTATACTTCTTAACTATATAGATGAGGCTCTGACCACCGATTTTCCTCTCCTCAACTATTCCAGTGTCTATTAAGCGGCGGATCATCCTCCAAGCGCTCGTGCGAGGGATATCAAAACGGTCCCTGATCTCATTAGCGAATGCCTCCCCGCCACGCTCTGTGAGGAACCTAAGCACCTCCTTGTCATCGACTCGAAGACCTGGGCTCTTCTGGAATATCATGTCCAGATCAACATGTGCGTCGTCGATCTCCTTGGGCAGGGGTTGGGGTGGAGGCAACTTCCTCCCGCTTCTCTTGTATATTATCATCCCCCCTGTGATGACTAGTGCCACGATGCCTACTATAATGAGAAGGAGGTTGTTTGAGACAGACTGTGAGTTTACAGCTGCGTCATATGCTTGATCGGCGCTAGTTTTCGCCTTGGTGTAATCACCTACTATGTACGAGCTCTGGGCATTCGCTACGAGGACATCGGCTACAGCAAGATTTGAGTTTCTGCCCTCGTTCTTCGCGGTCTGGATAGCGGTCGTAGCGCGCTGTATCGACAAGTTTGCTCCTTGTGCTTGAATTTCTGCGTCAAGAGCGGATGCCTTCGCCTGCGTTGCAAGCTGTTCGGTTTTAAGATAGTCGCCCAGGTTGAAAGCCGTGTTCGCCTGTGCGAGCAACCCGTCGGCCTCGGTTGTCAACACTCCCTTTGCTTTTATAGTTTTAAGAGATTCTTCCGCGTCAATAATCACCGATTTAGCATGTTCCTTCGTGCCCACTCCGGATATCACATAAGAGATGGAGTCATCCCCGGGAGGCATTGTCACCTGAGTTCGTCCGCCTACTGTAGATACATCGAGTGGCATCTGGCTCATGCTCACTATGGTTGCGCCTGAGGGGAGCGTCACCACTAAGTTCGCGGGAGAGGTCACATTGAAGGCCCAAAGATTACCAACCTTCGAGGTGAGTTCCTGGGTTGAGTATGTGATAGTGATTTTAGAGGCTCCTAAGGTGTCGATTATTACAGAGGAGTCAATCGGGGTCATCACGAGGGGGAGCCCGTTTTGATTCACCACCAAGAGATCGAGAAACGACGAGGTAAATAGGGGAATCGTGACCTTAACGGCCATTATGTCAACTTCTACGTTGTACTCAACGCCTATAACGCCGTCGACGTATATCGTAGCGGTGAGGCTGGTTGGCGAATAATCAGCAGAGTGCAGGTAGGGCACTGCTGACGAAACGATGATTAATACAAGAAGTGTGCCCAAATCGATGCGCATAAGGAATCAACTGGGATTATGTCTTGTTGGATAAAAACTTGACAGAACCTGAGTCTATAAAATGAGCAAGTTTATCCAATTCGCGCGCGAGCGTAGTGTTACTTAGAAAATTGTGAATTTCTCCTTCTTCGCCTTACAGACTGGGCATTGGTCTGGGATCTCCCCCTCAGTTGTCCAGCCACAGACTTCGCAGACTCCAATTTGTTTAAAATCAGCGTCTTTCTTCTGCTCCACCGCTTCTTTAGCACGCGCATAGAGCCCAGCATGAGTCTTCTCTGCTTCTAATGCGTATCGGAACGTGATTTCTGCACCGTACTCTTTCTGATCCTTCGCAACCGCTATGTAGGCGGGGTACATCTCCTCTACCTCATGGTGCTCACCATCGATGCCATGCTGGAGGTCTTCGACTGTGGATCGACTTCCGAATAGTGCACCGCCGAAGGTCGTCTGCGACCCCTTCGTCATAATATTCCGATAATGATTACCCGCATGTATCCTCTCGGCGTAGGCTACAGCGGTGAAGAGGCGGCTTATGTTTGGATACCCAACTTCCTTAGCCCTTTTTGCGAAGATTAGGTACCGCATGTGGGCTTGGCTTTCGCCAGAGAAGGCGCTTACAAGGTTCAATTCCGTCATTGGTCTGACCATGATTATCTCCTAGACGATACCCTGCGAGTGGCGGTTTTTATCCGTTTCCAAGTTGCTACAAGGTGGTTACATATTAGTTGAGGTTTTTTAGGTGGCCCCACTTTTATTCTCTCGAGCCGAATCATGGTTGTGGAGCCCATCGCTATTGTAGGCCACGTCGCCATTGATAGGATCATAACATACAGCGGTGAGAGGCTGCAGCTTGGCGGGCCGCCGACGTATGTGTCGCTTATCACTCATCTTCTAGGGAGATCACTGGCAACAGCGACAAAAGTTGGCGGCGATTTCCCTAAGGCATATGCTTCTGAGTTGGCGTCTAGAGGACTTGACATACGCGGCTTCATTGTACCCACTTCGAAGACTACACGATTCGTTCTTGACTACACGAGAACCGAGAGGGGGCTCGGCTTCGACAGCCTCTGCGCTCCAATCGATCCCAGCGACGTCGTCGGGCTTCCCGAGGCCGTGATCCTTGCCCCGATAGTCCAGGAGGTACCAAAGGAGACGATTACGGCGTTGGATTCTCCCGTTCTCGCCCTCGACCCTCAAGGTTTCGTGAGGAGATTAGATCCAGGAGGTTCGATAAGCCTTCACCCCTGGCTGGACCTCGATCTACTTCACCGCGTATCGGTGTTCAAGGCATCTGAGAGAGAGTTGAGACTCGTCGCTGGTGTGGGGGGATGGGAAGGTATTGAGAGGCTCGTTAAACTCGGTATAGAGGTCGTCATCGAAACACGTGGGCGTGATGGTGCTCACATTCAACACGGGGACAAGAGAATCATCGTCCCAGCTCACTTGGGCGATACGGTCGACATGACGGGGGCGGGGGATGCCTTCATCACGGGCTTTTTCAGCGATTACGCTTCAGGGGAAGATGTTGAGTGGTGCGGTGCCGTAGGCTCCGCATCAGCTTCCGCGGTGGTCGAGACGGTTGGGCCGAGTATCAAGGTAAGTAGAAGCGAACTTTTTGAGAGGGCGGACAGGTTAAGGGAAGGGATCAGGCGTTTAGCCTAGTATTCTCTTGGAGGTGAAGTAAACGACTATGGCGGCTACTAGACCGACTCCCCAGAGGCCATAGTATTTGTAGTCTGAATAGGGATCGTTTGTTCCTTTCCTTTGTGAATCGCTGAAACTATAGTCAATATTGGGTTCCGCCGTAGTTCCCGTATCTGTCCTCGTCCCAGTCCCCTGGGTAACAGTCTTCGCGGTGTCCTCCGTAGTATAAGTTGATGAGGGTTGACTTATCGGGCCTGTCGTGTTCTTAGTTGTTATGTTCTGGGTCGACTGGGTGCCGCCTGTCTGAAGTAAGTCGGTTCGATTGACCGTTAAAGCGGCCAGATTAGATAGCTGACCTGGAAGCATACCGACAAGCATTACTCCTATGATTACTGCAAGCATCGCATATACTCCGTTTCTCATGGCGGTCAATCTATGATTCACCCCCGGGACTCTTAATGCTAGACTTTCGAACAGCTGTTCTAACGTTAGAACGCCTCAACTCGGTTTCTCTCTCCAAATTTTGATGGTTTCGAACCAGAGTAATGCGGTTGGGACTAGGCCCATTACGAGGGTCGTCATGTACTCTCTCGTTGGGGAGAAGGGAAACATGACGAGAAAGGTCACTAACATGGAGGTGACGAGGACAGCGTAGAAGAGGTAACGTGGGAGCATGACCCCGCCTAGGCTTACGAAGCTGCGGAGGACACCCACTTTTACCTCCTTGATGAGACGGTAGTCCCCATAGGCGTTCTCGACGAGGCCGAGGTCTTGGAGTTTTTGGAGGTGGTAGGCTGCTACGCTGGGGCTACTGAAGCCTAGGGTGCGCTGGACCTCGCGGACGCCCACCGTTTCATGTCCAGCTTTGAGGATGTGCATGTATACTAGAAGAGTCTTCCCCTTGAGCTCCGACTCTATATAGGCGTCATCCAAACGGCTTCACCTTTTAGGGAAAATGTTAGGAATTTAACATTGGTGCTAGGTGAGGAGGTTGATGACGGCGAGGCTGGCGTGGACTGCCTCCTCTGTTCGGACTGTCTCGGTTCCTTGCTCGGGAATAGTATTGAGGATAAACTGAAAACAGTCGGCTAGCTCCCTGTGTTCATTGCGAAGTATCTCCTGTAGCCCACTTCGTGGGCTGCCGAAGGCGACGAGGATGCTTCGAGCCTTAACTATCTGTGCCTTGAGGTGCTCATCCTCAGCAGCTATGGGTGTGCCGGTCCTACTAGTTGCAATAGTGAGGTCGTAGAAGGCTCCGGAAGCTAATTCGCCGAGGGTCTTCTTAGACGCCTGTATCTCGAAGCCCCAGTATGTGGGTATCTCGATCTTCTTCGCCATCTCGCAGTGGGGCTCAGGGCCCACCTTGGTCACTTTTATGGTCACCCTACTCCCCCGGGATGGTGCCTTCCCGAAAAGGCGTATCGGTCTCTCGACGCCTATATCGACTGCATCAACTCCCTGCTGGTCGATGAGAACGCCCTCGCGGAACTCTCCCACCCTCAGGTTGATGGCGTGGGCCTCAAGCTGGTGGTGAGGAGTGCGTAGGGGCTGAAGGGTGCCCACATATTGAAGCTCGGGGCGAACCTTGTAGAGGTACTTTCTGAGGTACTGTGGGGTCTCGATATAGCCTAAGATAAGTTTGATAAGACTTGACTCATCGGGTTGGTCGGGGTAGATAACTATTTCATCTGCCCTGAATATTGCAGCGCTCCGAGCTAGCCTCCCAATGACCTCTGTCTTGTCCCTAAGATTCACGTACTCTGAGACGAGCGATGCAGGGACCGCTACCGAGAGCCTAATCCCTCGCCTGCTTGGGGTCAATCTTTTCACCTACTTTCAACCGGGGCCACGCTTTCCAGCCCGTCTTTACAAAGCGCTCCCGCTTATCAACGTCGCGGAGAACCCACGTCATGAAACTATCAAATCCCCGGAGCCTCTTAACCTGGACTATTGTACCCACGCCGAGGCGGCTTAGATGCTTAATGTACTCCTCCTCGGCTAACTCTTGGGTTACACCGGTGATCTTGCTGGGAATGACCCTAAATCCCTCGCAAGTGAGGGATTTCCTGACCTCGGATAGGATGTAGCCGGTGCAGACGTGGACGGGTTCATCCCTACTGAGGTTGAGGGCCTCGGAGCCCTCCCTCACTATTCTTAGAATGTGGGGGAGGTATGCTTTTGATTTGAACGCTGATCCCTGGAATTCCTCGACTGGAACCTCGCCAACGAACTTATCGTTCGTGCCGACGCGCCGCATTACAATGACGGCGCCACCTACGAGGTCTCCCCACCCCGAGTCGTCCACCTCAACAACCATCGATAACGCCCACGCTCAACTTACCATTACACTCATTAAAAGGCTGAGGAGAACAACCAGATCACGTGATTGGTGAAGGCTTTGGTTTTGGAGAGGGATGGACCCGGTTGAAGTTGAAGGGTGACCGCCCCCACACCGGAGGATCGTGGCGATTCGTTTTTGGAGCTCCTGATGTCGTAGGGCTTCACCCGACTCTCCGCCTAACCACGCTTCAACCGGTCAATCGACTCCACGGTGCTTGGGTCTTTTCCGTAGAGGAGGCCGAGGTAAGCGCTTACGAAGTCACCTAAGTAAAGGGCGCTGAGCATCCTAGCGAGCCTTCCTTCACCGCTAGCCTCGACCTCCAGCACCTTACCGAAGCAGGGCTTCATTATTTCCATTAATCGACGGGTCTTAGCTGTGATGCGTTCACCTTCAGCGGGGTCGAGGAGGACAACAGCGCAGACCTTTTTCAGCAATTCTTTATCTGCCTCGCTGGCGACTATGGCGTTATGGAATGCCTCTGGGATGAAGCTTGAGCCTGCGGGGCTCTTCCCATTCTCGTTAAGTTGAGTGTTCCACCTATATGCAACAGCCTCGTGTATCCGGCTCCCGTAGATGAATGGAACATAGCCATATAGTTCGGTGGCGAGTTTTTTGGCGGGGTTGGACCATTGTGGTGTCTCAGGACGGTTCTCCTCGCGTAGTACTTTTAGCACGTCGATGGCCTCTCTGACTTCCCACCAAGAGTCCTCTACGATACCCACCTTCCGGGCGGCGACGACTAGGGAGATGAACTGGTGGGATAATGCGGCGCGAGGTTGGAACCCCGCGGGGAGCTTATAGACAGTGACGTGCTCAGCTCGTGCCCTCTTCTCCAGCTCGCCTCCCGACGTAAAGGCCACCATCTTCGCACCCCTTGCTTTTCCTTCCTCGAAAGCGCTCAGTGCCTCTTCAGTCTCTCCCGAGTAGCTTACTGCGAAGAGAAGGGTATCCCTCCCGACGAACCCAGGAAGGGAGTAGTCGCGAGAGATCACTATTGGGACCCTGGTAGCCTGCTGGAGCCAGTCTCTGAGAAGGAGACCACCAACGGCAGAGCCCCCCATCCCAGCTATCACTAGATTCCTGAAATGCCGGACCTTGAGTTTCACATTCTCAGCCAACACTATGGCTTCCTCAGCGCTCTCAGGGACGGCGCTGATGACGCTGAGCATCCCGCGCAGGTCTATCTGATTTATTTTCTCTAGATCGTCTAATAGGAGGCCCATGGGAGTGAAATAGCTGGATGGTGGTTTAAACTTGGCTTATGGGCTGAAGCCTACGCGCATACTTTCTGAGCTAGGGAGGCATAGACCTCTATCGTTTTTAGGAAGTCGTCTACTTTTACGTGTTCTATGGCTGTATGGGCGGAGCGTTCATCTCCAGGGCCGAAGCCTATTACGGGGATGCCGAGCCAGCTATAAAGGCGCCCATCTGTTGCGAAGGTCCAAGTCTTCCTAGTTGGCATCTTCCCGAGGACATTCTCGATGACATTCTCCGCTTCCTTGACGACTGGAAATTTCTTCGGATCGGTGTAGAAGCCTGTGAAGCTTTTCTGTCCATTGATGAGCGGGGTGGGTAATACGCCTGCGTTAAACTCGGGATCCTTCATTGATTGGCTCTTTATCAGTGACTGTAGGTCGGAGTACAGTTGCTCGGCTGGGTAGTTGGGGGTGTTGCGGCAGTCGATATAGAATCGGCACTCCTCGGGGACGACGTTGAAGGCACCGGGCTTTACCTCGATCATGGTGATGGCGAGGCTTGATTTTCCATAGAGTGGGTCGGCGGGGATGTGGGGGATCAAATCGTTTCGGATAATCGTCACGAGGTCAGTGGCTTTATAGAGGGCGTTTATACCCCTCTCGGGGGCGCTCGCGTGGCAACTTCTCCCTCTGATGACTACGCTCATCTTCATTGAGCCCCTGTGCCCGAGGCATAGGTCCATGTTCGTCGCCTCACCGATGAGTACGACGTCGGCGAGGAACTGATCTCTTTCGATTGTGGACATAGTACCAGCTCCTCCGACCTCCTCCTGGGCGACTGCGGCGACCTTGTAGTCGCCTTTAAGCAGTATACCTTCATCCCTGAGGTAGGCGCCTGCCATCACCATTGCAGCTACCCCAGCCTTCATATCGCAGGCGGCACGCCCATAGACGACTTCCCCCGGGGACCCGAAGGGGGAGCCGTCCATCAGCCGCCCCGAGTAAGGTTCAATCATGTCTGCTGTGGGAACGTGATCTATATGTCCATTCATTAGAAGGCTACGCCCTCCGCCAGAACCCTTCAACACCCCCATAGCGTCACCGAGAGCGTCGACCCTCGCCACATCGAATCCGGCGACCCGCATCGCCTCTGCCACCTTCTCGCCACATGCCTTCTCATGTCCACTCGGGCTCGGTATCCTAATGAGCTCCTGGAGAAGCTTGACAGCCTCATTTCGATGATCCTTCACCCAATCAGATACAGAACTAACCAAAGTATCACATGAGGGAGAGGAGCGAGACTTGGTTAAAAGTGGTTCGCGCGGGCGAGCCGATACCGGTTACCATCAAAATACTTCAACTGAACCTAAACAAACGTTATCTAGCTCCTGGGACCAGGGAACAACGTGGACACCCTCTTCCTAGATGCTGGTAACCTCTTTTTCTTCATCAGTGGATTTCTAATGCTCAACACAGCCTACAGAGACCGTAAGGTACTGAAGGGCTACAGCTTTTTCGGCACAATACTAGTTGTACTCGCCATAGGACTAACCCTCGTCTACTATGCTCAGCAAGGCTTCTGGCTCAGCTCCGCCCTCACTCTCCCTATGTATACCTATTGGCTTATTGTCTGCGCGTCGATTCTTAGCCGGAGGCTACGCGGGTCTCACCCTCCACCAGAGTCAACCTGAAAGTTTCCCAACTAGCACCTTGGTTATCTAATCGATGAATAATCGTTCGTCATCCATATACTTTAAACACCTGTAAAAATACTAGTAGTATCGTTTTTGATACATTACTTGTTGAGGTATAGGGGGTCTTCCTCGACTGTAATGGCGTCCGTCGGGCAGGGTGCAACGCAGCTCATGCAGCAGACGCAGTCTTTCATGTGTGCCACATCAATTCGGTCTCCAGTGTCCTCGTAGACTCCCCAAGGACAGATGCTAAGGCATGTCTTACAATAGACGCATTTATCATAGTCAATTGTGACCTTGTGCAACCGAAACGCCTCCCCTCGGAGATGGCGCCGAGGCATATAAAAAATACATCACAGTAACGATTGCTGCAAGTCTCTATCTTCAAGCCTTGAGTAGAACGAGTAAGCGGTTAAATCCCCGAACCACTTACAAGATACCATCGTTGGAGGAGACGAAATGAGCAGAGCCCACCCGTATCTACCCAATAGCGTACCCAAGATTAAGAGGAAGATGATGGATGAGATCGGCGTTAAATCAATCGACGACCTCTACGTCAATATTCCCGAGAAACTTAGATTCAAAGGCGAGCTGCAGGTCCCTGGTCCGTATACGGAGCAGGAAGTAAAGAAGCTCGTTTCAGCCACTCTTGAGAAGAGTACCCACCTCAAGTGTCCACCATTCCTAGGCGGAGGCGTCTGGCCTCACTACGTCCCGAGCGTCGTAGATGAGGTAGTGCGTCGCGCCGAGTTCCTCACAAGTTACACACCCTACCAGCCCGAGATAAGCCAGGGCATATTACAAG
Organism: Candidatus Bathyarchaeota archaeon RBG_13_52_12; assembly: GCA_001774245.1. GTDB lineage: Archaea > Thermoproteota > Bathyarchaeia > TCS64 > TCS64 > UBA8941. Next base: position 18,695 of record MEZF01000106.1, on the reverse strand, counting down.
CCATCTTCGAGTACCAGAGTCTCATCTGTGAGCTAGTTGAGATGGCGGTGGCTAACGCGTCCATGTATGATTGGTCAAGCGCCCTAGGTGAAGCCGCCCTATTGGCTAAGAGGCTCAATCACAGAGACGTAATCCTCGTCCCAAGCTATATCAGCCCCAGCCGCCTCGCCGTTTTAAAGACCTACACAAGTCCCACCGGAATGCGTGTCGAGAAGGTCAACTACGATTCCACAACGGGTATGATGGATCTGGAGGACCTTAAAGTAAAAGCAGGGGAGAAAACCGCAGCGGTCTACGTTGAGACGCCCAGTTACCTTGGCTTCTCCGAGGAGAATGTCGACGCTATCGGTGAGATAGCCCATGAGAATAAGGCCCTCTACATAGCCGGAGTTGACCCGATCAGCCTCGGCGTCCTCAAGGCTCCAGGAAGCTATGACGTCGATGTCGTCGTAGGAGAGGGGCAGCCCCTCGGCAACCACATGAGCTACGGTGGTCCCCTTCTCGGTATCTTCGCATGTAACCACGACAATGCTATAATCCGCCAGATGCCTGGACGCATCATCGGCATAACGGAGACGATAGCTGACAAGCGACGAGCCTACGTTATGACCCTCCAGACCCGCGAGCAGCATATACGCCGCGAGAAAGCGACGAGCAACATCTGCAGCAACCAGGCCCTTTGCAGCGTCGCAAGCGCAGTTTACCTAAGTTTACTCGGTCCAAACGGCCTCAGGGACTTAGCCGAGACGTGCACTAGTAAGGCAAACTATTCTATGCACCGTATTAATGACCTACCGGGAGTGAAGGCGCCGATCTTCAACGCCTATCATTTCAAAGAGTTCACCGTTAAGTACGAGAAGAAAAAGGCATCAGAGGTAAACAAAGTACTCCTCGCCCACGGCTACCAGGGGGGAAAGCCATTGAAACCGGACTTTCCAGAGCTCGGCGAGTCCGCCCTTTTTTGCGTCACCGAGATGCATACGAAGGAGGATATAGATGGCCTAGTGACCGCTCTGAAGGAGGCGACCCAGTGATGACTGTGCGAAAGTTCAGGCAGGCGGACTGGGAAGAACCCCTCGTCTTCGAGCTAAGCCAAGAAGGCAGATACGGCTTCCATCCACCCGAGGTTGAGGAGGAGATCAGGGAAAAGATCAACGTAGAGCGACTAATCCCTAAGAGGATAGCCCGTGAAACGCCGGCGGGACTCCCCGAGGTCAGCGAACTGGAGATCCTTCGCCACTACATCCACCTAAGCCAGATGAACTATGGAGTAAATTCCGGCCTCATCTACCCTCTTGGCAGCTGCACCATGAAGTACAGCCCAATAATCAACGAGGTTCTTGCAGGACACCCAATGTTAACAGGCACCCACCCCGACCAGGACACATCAACGGTCCAGGGAGTCCTCGAGTTCCTCTACAAGTTAAAGCAGGGGTACATCTCCGTGACGGGGATGGATGACGCTACTCTCCAGCCTGCGGCCGGCGCTCATGGCGAGTGGACAGGAATCATGCTTATACGCGCTTACCACCAGGAACATGGTGATCTCGCCCAACGTACCGAGATCATAGTCCCAGATAGCGCCCACGGTACCAACCCTGCATCAGCAGCGATGGCCGGCTTCAAGATCATCGAGGTTCCAAGCGGCCCCGACGGCTGTATCAACCTAGACGCCCTTAGAGCAGTCGTCGGACCGCAGACTGCGGGGCTAATGCTCACCAATCCTAACACCCTGGGATTGTTTGACCACCAGATCGCCGAGATAGCTGAGATCATCCACAAGGCGGGCGGCCTCATGTACTACGATGGCGCAAACCTTAACGCCATCATGGGCAAATGCCGCCCAGGCGACATGGGCTTCGACGTCGTCCACGTCAACTTACACAAGACATTCAGCACCCCTCATGGCGGAGGGGGCCCTGGAAGCGGCCCAGTCGGCTGCAAGGCCATCCTCGCCAAGTATCTACCTGTTCCGGACATTGTCCTCAAGGACGGAAAATACGCTCTTAGCTATGATAAACCCCAAAGCATAGGCAAGGTACACGGCTACTACGGGAACGTTAACGTAATGCTGAAGGCTTACACCTATATGCTAACAATGGGCCCAAACGGTCTCAAGGAGGCCTCAGAGCTCAGCGTTCTCAACGCCAACTACATTGCCAGTAAGCTAAAGGACATAAAGGGGCTTAGCCTGCCCTTCGCTCCGGAGAAGCCGCGTATGCACGAGGCTGTCCTCAGCGCCCAGAAGCTTAACGAGGACACAGGTGTGAGGGCGCTGAATGTAGCTAAGAACCTCCTCGACTACGGCCTACATGCGCCCACTATCTACTTCCCACTGATCGTCCCCGAGGCGCTCATGGTGGAGCCCACAGAGACCGAGCCCGTTGAGGCTCTCGACGACTTCATCGACGTCGTGAAAAAGACTTGTGAGATTGCCTACACTAATCCGCAGGAAGCCCTTAAGGCGCCTGTTAATACGGTCGTGGGGAGGCTCGATGAGGCGAAGGCAGCTCACCCGAAGACGATCTGCCTCAGCTGGCGTAGGCTCTGCCAGCTTAATGAGGAATAGGAACAGTTTTTATCTATAGGGTGCAGATAGGCGGGTAAGGATAAATGATGTTGCATGCCTTAGTCGCCCTTGAACTCGACTTCCTAAAGACGCCGCCATTCGCCACGTATTCGATCCTAGTTATCGCTATTGGCCTTGGCCTCATCACGAGCTTTGTGAATGCGAGGATGACGGATCTTAGTGCCTATAGGAAGATGATGCTGGATAGCGCTAAAGCGCAACACCAGATGATGGAGGCTGCGAAGAGCGGTAACCAGAGGGCGATAGACAAGGCGCAGAAGAAGCAGCAGGAGGTAATGGGGCAGCAGAGCAAGATGAGCATGGACAGGATGAAGATTAGCCTCTTCTTTATGATCCCGTTTCTCCTCATCTGGCAGCTGCTGGGCAGCTTCTTTGGGAATATAATAATCGCCTACTTCCCGTTTGAGTTCCCACTTATCCCCAAGGAGCTTAGCGTCGCGAACTGGTACCTACTCTGCAGCTTCGCCTCCAGTGTCATCATCAGCCGCCTCCTCGGCCTTACATTCGAAATCGATCCCGAGGAGAGGACGAATAAAGATGAGTAGGCGCCGTTTAGTCATTACAGTCGCTGGTCCTCATGGCTCAGGGAGAACTACTCAGGCGAAACGTCTTGCTGAGGGTTTCAAGCTGCGCTATGTCTCAACTGGTACGCTATTCAGGGAGAGGTCTCAGCAGCTTGGTGTCTCTCTCGAGGAGATGACCCGTATAGCAGCGGGGGATGACTCGTTCGATAGGTTCCTCGACGACCGAGCCAAGCAGGAGACTCGTAAGGGAAGGGTTGTGCTCGATGCGACCCTTTCAGGGTGGGTTGCGGAGAACCCAGACATACGAATCTACTTAACCGCTCCTCTCGACGTTCGGATCCGCCGCATAGCGGAGAGAGAAGGTAGAGAGGTTAGTGAAGTTGAGAAAGAGACGCGCC
>MEZF01000106.1:14742-15140 GCA_001774245.1 Candidatus Bathyarchaeota archaeon RBG_13_52_12 | reverse complement strand
TTATAATCTCGCCAACCTCGCTATTTATGATGTCGTCCTCAATACGGCCCTCGCAGACGCGGATGGTGTCGCGAATATCCTTAAAAACGTAGTCGAAGAATATTTGGTCGAAAGGTGAGTATTATGCCAGCATTCGAAGTCGGAAGAGTTTGTGTCAAGACGACCGGCAGGGACACTGGTAAGCGCTGCGTCGTGGTTGACCTGATTGACAAGAACTTTGCCCTTGTTACGGGTCCGAAGTCTGTATCGGGTGTGCGCCGCCGGAGGGTGAATGTTAATCACCTTAAACCTCTCGATGAAAAGTTGACCATCGAGAAAGCCGCATCAGATGAGCAGGTCGCAGCTCTGCTCAAGTGATTTCTTTTCCTGTTCATAATTTCATTGGGATGAAAGTGTTC
>MEZF01000106.1:14596-14731 GCA_001774245.1 Candidatus Bathyarchaeota archaeon RBG_13_52_12 | reverse complement strand
TACCTCACCTGCGTGTGAGTCGATGATGAGCCTCTTGAGTTTAGATACTGTGAACTCGTGTGGCGCGCGCGAGAATGAGTATCGGATGACGAGGGATGATTTTCGACGCATCATCGAACTAAATTGTTCCATCCA
>MEZF01000106.1:12668-14464 GCA_001774245.1 Candidatus Bathyarchaeota archaeon RBG_13_52_12 | reverse complement strand
CGTTGTTTACAACCGAAACCTCAATCTTGGAGTTCAGGTCTCGGGCGTCGATTCTTTTCTTCAGTTGGGTCCTCAGATAGTTTGCATCCTTACCGGTGACCTCAACTTTGACTAGAGCAGATTTTCCATTAAGGAACCTATCTATTATGGGGTCATATTTACTGCCTTTTCTATACTTCCTAGAGGGCTTCTTTTCAACATCTACCAATTTGAATGGTATATCACTCATTTTTTTCGCCTGTAGGAAAAGTGATCATATGAGTTATTAAATTTATTGTATAACCACACTTTTCACAATTACTTCTAAGTCGGTGGATAGTTTTTAAGTGCAAATTGGTAAAACCTAACAAAGTTCAGATGTGATGCTTATATTAGGCACACCTGTCTAATCGACTCTTTGAGGATTTTTACCCCTAGGTCAAGTTGTTTCAGGGTTATGTACTCGTCAGGGGTGTGTGCTTGGTCTATATTGCCGGGTCCGCAGATGATCGTGGGGATGCCGGCTGCCGTGTAGCTAACTGCTTCGGTGTAGTATGGTGCGCCTGTGGGCTGCTTTTTCAGTATCTTGGTTAGTAGCCTGACCACTTCGCTGTTCTCTGGTACATCTAGGGGCTTGCTCGCTGTCGCGCTTAGTATCTCCGCCTTGAATTCAGGGTCCCTGGCCTTACAGGCGTTGATCGCTTCTTTTAACCATCCCTTGCTCACAGCGGGTTTATCGTGGCCGGGTATGAGTCGTGTGCTAAGGGTCAGTGTGCATTGGTCGGGGATTATGTTAGCCTTGAAGCCCCCGTTTATTAGAGTGCACTCGATCGTCGTGGGGCCGAGGAGTGGGTGAGGCTTCTCGTTGAGGTTTCTCTGAAGTCTTCGTAGCTCCTGGAGGAGGTCGGATGCTTTGTTTATGGCGTTTATTCCGAGCTCGGGGCGGCTGCTGTGGGCTGCCTTACCGTAGACCATTATCTTCATGCTGCCACCACCCTTGTGGGCGCGTATGACCTCCATCATGCTTGGCTCGGGGATTATGCCGATCCTCGCATCCCTTTTCGTCACCTTCCCTTCCTCGATAGCCTTAGTCACGTACCAGCCTCCTGTGTCCTCTCCAGCGGTGAAGCTGAGAGTGAGCTGGCGCTTGAGCCGCTCCTTAGAGAGCGCCTTTACTGCCTCGAGTATGGCGGCGTCGGGGCCCTTCATGTCACAGGCGCCCCGCCCGTATAGCCTCCCATTCTTCACGACGCCTTCGAATGGTGTGGTGACCTTCCATAGGCTCAGGTCTCCAGAGAGAACCACGTCGATGTGACCGCTAAGTAGGAGGCCGGGTCCCTTCCCTTCACCTAGCTTGCCTATAACGTTGGCGCGATCCTTCTCCACGACCTGGAGATCGGTGCTGGCGCCGATGTCCTCAAGGTAGTCCTTAATCCACTTCGCAAGTGGGAGCTCCCTAGCTGGGGGCCCAGATGTGTCATATGAGATGAGGGCCTTCGCTGTATCGACTACAGACATGTCGTCTACTCATCGGGGCCAGATGTATTAGAAATTGGCGAAGCGTATGCGTAAGGGGTTTATGATGGATGCCCATAAATGATGAAAAGGCGGCTACACCTCTAATGGGTGTGCCACGCATGATATGTGCTGAGGGGCTTGATTGATTATGTATGGGATTAGACGGGGGGAGAAGAGTAGATTATCAGGTGAACACCGCATCGAGAGGATCGATACATCGACAAGGAGAGGCGAAGGATACAGGGAGTTCCTAGAGGAGATTGACAGCGGGGCTAAATGTGAAAAATGCGGGGGATTGC
>MEZF01000106.1:8312-12651 GCA_001774245.1 Candidatus Bathyarchaeota archaeon RBG_13_52_12 | reverse complement strand
AGCCATAACGGTGTCCTGTACAAGTTCTGCCTCTATAAGATAGAGAAAGACGGGAGGATATTAGCTGAGACGGATTATGAGAAACTCCACGAGTACACCAAGAAGGGTGGAGAAATGATGAATATTAGAGAAATGAAAACGGAGACAAAGAAAGGTTCCTCAAGTTAGATCCTTGCAATAGTGTAGCTATGGTATAGGAGCAATAAGCACCTAGGCGTACGCAGGTTAGGCTCTGGTTCTAGCTGATTGGGATGTATGACGCTGTGAAGGATGAGCCGTCCTGTCCAAGGGATGAGAGGGATACAAGTGCCACGTTTTGTCGGTTGATCATGGTGAATTGACTCGATGGGAAATCGGTAATTTTACCAGTTTTTCCTCCCATGGTCGCGCTGCAGTCTGTAAACTTTACTGAGCCGAAGTTTGCTAGGGCTCCTACGCGATTGCCGATTGTTGGGCGTTCCACAACCCACTCTGCTGAGAGCATTGTAGATTCGTATACAACGCTTGTCCGGTAGGATTGCCCCGTGGTTTGATCACTGATGTTTATTGACCAGGTGTTTGTTATGGAGTCTGTTTGGGTAATTGTTGCCTTAATGATGTCTCCTGGCTTAATCTGCATGGTGGTGATTGTTATGGGTAGATCGGGTAGAAGCTCATACCATGCTGAGTATGACTGGTCACCATTTAGGGAGTCGTGCTGTGTCCCTGTTTGGATCAAGGTTTGGTCAAATTGCCCTCCGACTCCGATCCATGCTGCGGAGTAGGAGTAGCCTTGGGTGGGGGTCACGCTTGGTACGGTCCATGAGCCTGTGACGCTGGTGACTGTTGGTTGTGGGTTCTTCAGCGACGTGGAGACCGAGTATCCTGACCAGTCGCTGCTTGTGAGTGTCTGAGTTGGCTGGGGGGATAGTATGTTTGGCATAGTCTGGTGTATGATTATTGCGGCGGATACGATTACTATGAATAGGATCCCAGCTACTTCGATTGCCCTTAGGTGCTGTGACCCTCTGGGTTTAGCCTCCTGTACAACTGGTTCCTGTGAGGGGGGTTGTAGGGCTTCGATGCGGGTTCCGCAGTATGAGCAGTACGCTGCGTCTTCTTCATGTTGTTTTCCACATTTTTGGCAGTAGGGCATGTCTGGTTTTTGAATAGGTTTCTTGGTTATTAATCATGTTTAGTGGGGTTGTGTCTGAATTTCTGCGAGCTTGTGTCTAGCGCGCGTTTTAATTCATTGACTCTCCGGGAATTGAGCTTCGGGGTTGGTGCTCCCGCCGGGATTTGAACCCGGGATCCCTGACTCGAAAGGCCAGTATGCTTGTCCGGTCTACACCACGGGAGCGCGCGGAGATGTAGGGCTTCATCCCGTTTATATCCGTTGTCCAGTTTAGGGTCGGTAGTGTTTTTATATTCTTTGTGGAGTTTACGTGTTGCGTGGGCCCGTAGCTCAGTTTGGCTAGAGCACCCGGCTCATAACCGGGTGGTCATGGGTTCAAGTCCCTTCGGGCCCACCATATTAACTATGTGCACGAAGTGTCCCTAGATACAACTGCAGGAAAGATGCAGGCTCTCGAGGCAGTTAGCCATTAAGCTCAACCAAGACCCCACTGTTGCGACATGCTAGTCAGCCACACACCTTAGGATTCTGACAGTTTCCATTGAAGAGCAGGCGTAGGCGCGTACGTCCAAAATAGTCCACAGTTTCATACCCAGTTTCTATTAGTCCATGAATTCGTCCGGCGTCCGTTTTTCGTCCAATCGTCCATTTTTTGTCCAGGATCCACATTCAGCGTGCGATGCGTTTGAGCTATCTAGTCCACCACTCTATAGGGAGACGTTCATGGTGTTTGACGCGGTGCGCATAATTTGCGGTGCGGTTGATGCTCTTGGACGACCGGAGCAGCTCAGAGATTGGTTGGACTTGTGAGACTTTTCAGGAATTGCCTGGACACTAGGGAATGCCTTGGACGAGTCTGCGGAAGTATTGGATTAGATGAGCGACCGTGGACCGCTTGTTAATCCTGGACCATTAACTAAGGGAATCGTCTATTTAGTATTGGATGGACGCGCTAGTTACTTTGGCTCATACATTAATCATGGACTGAAGATACTCATCTGAGTTGTTCCAGGTGCCCATCAAGAGGGCGCGTTTATTGTGAGGCGCTATTTTGAGAAGCTCTACCAGATGTTATCGGAACTCAAGGCTTTTTTCGAAGTGCTTCTCATTCAATAACACTAGCGCGCGTAAGTGTTCATCGACTTGCGAAATATAGTCTCAAGCCTCTGGGACGGAATTCGCGTACGCAGGTCTAGCCATTCGCTTCCTCACATAGATTAATCACGCTATGTTGAATACAAACACCATTCGCGCATTCACTATTTTAGAGAGAATATGGGGTATGATGATAATTTTCTGATTTAATCTCTATTTTGAATTCATATTGCTACTCCATAATATCCTTCTTATACAATTTAGTAATCAAGAAACGCCTTCACTTGAGAAAAGTCAACTACAGAAAAAGGGCTGGCGTCTCGACAGCCGTAGCGGTAACTATCATAGTTGTAGCTGCATCTCTAGCTGGAGCCACGCTAATGCTCAACGGCGACTTACTAGCATCAAAGGACGTCCAAATTAGCGTTCGCATAGTAAACAACACAACCCCCAGCAAAACCAAGACACCCCCCATAACCAACAAGAATGATTCCCTAAGGGATGAACCTGACCAGCACCCCCCCGTTGATGTGGATGACGGCAAAAACCAACTCTCTAACTTCACTCTGACAGTTGTTGCCCCTGAAGGATCTGGCTCAAACACGCCTGGAACCGGCAACCACGCATATATTCAAGGAACCATCGTTCAGGCCGAGGCTACTCCAGATCCCAACTGGGTCTTCAGCCATTGGCTGCTGGACGGCTCCAAGGAGTATTCAAACCCCGTCACCATTGTTATGAACATCACGCATTACTTGAAACCGGTTTTCACAGCGATTCTCTACAACCTGACAATAGGCGTGGATGGCTCCGGATCCACGACACCCGCGTCGGGGACTCACACGTACATCAATGGAACTAGATTATTTCTAAATGCTACAGCCTCTAAAGGCTGGAAATTCAATTTCTGGACCCTCGACGATAAGCCTTATGCCGATAATCCTATGAGTTTGATTATGACCCGGGATTATGAGCTTTCAGCGACTTTCACACCAATAGTTCTTCCATCTTTTCCACCGTAGCGCGCGTTAGATGTAGCTTATTACATCCAAGTTCCTCTGAGGCGTAGATGGCTTCTCCCCATCCATATACCCCAACGCAATCGTACAGACGTGATCGAGCCCATCTGGGACACCCATCATCCTCCTCACCATCTCCTTATTGGAGGCGAATAGGAACTCCGAGGACGTGATGATGCATGATCCCACGCCATATGACTCGCGCGCGCTTAGTTGATTTGACCTATTCTTGCCTTCAGATGATTCGTTCCCCAGAGAAGCTCAGGGATTCAGTCGTGTGCGCACTTCGTTTACAGTTTTATATTTACAAAAATGACAATTTTTACAGTCTCGCGTGCTATCGGAGTCGAGTAAGTCGCCTTAGTGAGTCAGGAAACTCACGTCTTCAGAGGTGTGTAGTTCACAGAAAGGCTTTAAACCGGGCTCCGCATCTCCATGCGTGAATCCCCCGGAAAGGGGGCAATGACTCTCAGAGTGTTCAACATGAGCGAAGAGAATAAGCCCATTGAGAAGCCAGAGGAAAAGCCAGTCGAGGAACCTAAGATCGAGGCACCAGCAGCCGAGGCGCCAACAACCGATGCAACGGTAGCTGAAGCTCAGTCCGCTGAAGCCCCAGTCGCTGAGGTGAAAGTCGAGGAAGTACCTGCCACGGCACCCGTCGAGGCAAAGGAAGAGAAGCCAGTTGAGGAGCCACGAATCGAGGGAGCGGTCAACAAGGGCGACTTCATCCTCATGGAGATGACGGGCAGAGCAGAGGAGACCGGCGAGGTATTCGACACCACCAACGAGGAGACAGCCAAGGAGAAAGGCACCCACCGCGAGGGTAATGTTTACGGTCCACGCCTCGTCGTCGTCGGCGAGGGCTGGGTGCTACGCGGACTCGACGCACGGCTACGCGGCGTTAAGCCAAACGAGCTGACCCCCATCGAGATCCCGGCAGCCGAAGCCTTCGGTGAGCGCGACCCAGCGAACGTCCAACTTGTCCCCTACCGTATCTTACGCAGTAAGGGCGTTAACCCCGTCCCCGGAGCTGAGCTTGAGATCGATGGCCGCCAAGCCGTCATCCGCTCAGTAGGCGCGGGCCGCGTCCAGGTAGACTACAATCATGCCC
>MEZF01000106.1:7889-8302 GCA_001774245.1 Candidatus Bathyarchaeota archaeon RBG_13_52_12 | reverse complement strand
GAAGATAATCTACGATGTCAAGGTCACTGAGATCATCGAGGATGAAAAGGCGAAGATCAAGGCGCTCATAGGCCGCCGCTTCGTCGGCGTCGATGCTGAAAAGTTCAGCCAGAAGATGGGCAAGAAGAAGATGCATATCATCATCCCAGACGAGATCTTCTTCGGCGAGAATATCCAGATAGCTAAAAGAGGCCTTGCCATGGACGTCCTCAAGTTCTTCCCGGAGCTCGATGAGGTCGAGTTCCAGGAAATCGTCAAGCGCAGCTAAACCTGTTTCCAATCGGTGACCCCATGGGCTCCGACGCACTAGTGGTAGGAGCGGGGCCATCGGGTCTCTTAGTGGCAAGGCAGATAGCTTCTAAGGGCTTCTCCGTCAAGATACTCGAGGAGCACAACCAAGTGGGGGTCCCGAG
>MEZF01000106.1:4176-7869 GCA_001774245.1 Candidatus Bathyarchaeota archaeon RBG_13_52_12 | reverse complement strand
GCGTCGAGGGACTCGAGCGTATCGGCGTCAAAGCGTCTGATAGATTCGTACAGAACGCGATATCCGGGGGTAAGATATACTCCCCCAATGGTCAGGGTATAGAGATCAGGGACACTCGCCCTCGTGCATATGTTGTAGACCGGGTAGCCCTCGACCAGCATCTGGCTGAGAAGGCACTCGACGCTGGAGCTGAGCTAGTCTTGGGGAAAAAGTCGGAGAGTCTTACAATCGTCGATGGCCGCGTCATTGGCGCATCCGGGGCGGGGTGGTCGGAGGCGGCCCGCCTCACCGTCGATGCCGAGGGACCGTCACGCAGACTAGTAAGGGTAACCGGCTTAACCGAAACTAAGCGTGCGCCACTCCTCGGAGTTAACACCGAAGTGAGCTGCGAGATTGACCCCACGATAGTAGAAGCCTGGTTTGGTAGAGAGATCGCCCCTAGTTTTTTTGCGTGGGTCATACCAACTTCTAAAGACCAAGTCAGGGTAGGTCTAGCCGCGAAGGGAGTGGATCCCACGAACCTGCTTAAAAAATTTATCAACAAACGCTTCCACGCCGTGCCCCACCTTCCACTGAGAGCTGGGCAGGTGCTAGTCGATGGCCCAATTAAGAAGGCATCATTCCCGGGTCTCCTCATCGTTGGAGACGCAGCGGGACACGTCAAGCCAACTACTGGGGGAGGCGTCGTGCTCGGAAGCCTTTGCGCCGTAGAAGCGGGGAAGATTGCAGCCCTTGCACTTGAATCCGACGACACCTCCGATAGATCACTCACGCGCTACGATGAGACTCTGAGGAGGCTCTACGGTGATGAGTTCAGGAGCATGCAGACCCTCCGCAACCTCGCCGACAAGGTCTCAGATGAGAGGATGAATAGACTCTTCCGGGTCTTCGCCGAGGCGGGGCTGAGTGACTTAGCCGCAGACCTCATCGCGGATGGCGACATGGACCTCCAGGAGGGAGTCATTAAGCGTGCCCTCTCCGAGCCGAAGCTAATTAAAGCAGCCGTAGGCGGTCTAGGCAGGCTCGCTCTCGCCGAGCTCAGAGAACTAGTCAATCTTTAAATATCGAGCCAATCTTGTATCTGGGCTGATCAGTATGTCCACTTGCATCTCTTGCGGCAGGAAGGTCACCCCCGATGAGAAGGCCGTAAAGATGAGCTGCCCCAACTGCGGCGCCATCACCATCTGGCGCTGCGAGAAGTGCCGGCTCTTCGGCCGCACCTATAGGTGCCCCGCCTGCGGATTCCAAGGCCCTTAATGGAACCACCTTAAAACGTGAAATTTCTCCACTTATAGGAAATTAAATATTCGTTAAAAACGATGAAAACTATCACTTACTTCATCAGAGGAAGGTTACCGGTTATCTTATCCAGCTTGTCGTTTCTCTCGGGTCCGAGACCCAGGGCCGTGATGCTCCCCGGCGGCACCTCAGTCAGCCCTCTATCCTGGATAATTGTGTAGACGACATCGAGTTTGTCCGCTTTCTCAGCTAGTTCTTCGAGCTCCTCCTGTGAATCTACCTGTAGGGCGACCTTCTTAGCTCCCTCGTCGCGCCATTTCCGCCATCCCGCGTGGTTCTGCTGCTTAGCCATTTCCGAGGCATCAACCGCCGCATGGCAGGCCTGTGCTATCATCTTGCCTGTGCTCATCTTCAAGTCCGTGCGGATGACTATACACATCTTGTACTCGAACTGACTCTGCCTACTCATGGGATCAGCCTCTCCCTGTCCCTGGGGAACATGCAGCACTCCCTGATGTTGTCCTTACCAGTCACGGTCATAGTGAGCCGCTCAAGGCCGATGCTCCATCCCGCATGGGGAGGCGCACCATAGGCGAAGGCTTCAATGTAACTCTCGAAGTTCTCTGGGTTGAGCCCCTTTTTACTTATCCTTTCCCTGAGTAGCTCTGGGATGTGGATACGTTGCGTTCCACTACAGATCTCGATGCCCCCATAGATGCAGTCGAAGGCGTGAACCACCTCAGAGTTATCATCGTAAGGCATCGAGTAGAACGCCTTCTGCGCCGCGGGCCAGTCCTTGAGGAAGAAGGCCTGCTGGCCTACTAGCTCCATCAGCTTCTTCTCCTGAGGCTTGGTGAAGTCGTCACCCCAGTTGATCTGTTCCCCCGCCTTCTGCAGCGTTTCTACAGCCTCGATGTAGGTAATGCGCCTGAATGGCAGCTCGGGCAAGACCAGCTCCCTGCTCAGAGTCTTCAGCTCCTCCGGGCAGTGATCTTTTATGTCCCTGAGCATGTGGACGAGGACCTTTTCGAGGACCTTCATTACAGCTTCGTCGTCTGCAAAGGCTTGCTCGATGTCCATCTGGCGGACCTCGTTCAAGTGTGTGGGTGTGTTGAACTTCTCAGCTCGCCAGATGGGTGTGACTGTGAAAACCTTCTCGAAGCTTATGGCGCACATCTGCTTGTAGAGCTGGGGGCTTTGGGCTAGGAACGCTTTCTTCTCGAAGTAGGGCAGCTCGAAGAGATCTGCCCCCCCCTCCGATGCGGAGGCAATGATGCAGGGAGGCTGAATCTCGACGTAGCCGTTATCGGTGAGCCACCTACGGAAGGTGGAGAGTAGCCTGTTCTGAATCGTGAAAATGGCACGCGTCTGAGGTGCCCTAAAGTCGAGAAATCGCCAGTTGAGCCGTGTCTCTAATTCGCTCTGGCTCGTCTCCGCGATGTCGACGGGGAGGGGCTGCCTCGATTTATTCACCACTTCTATCCTGTCAGGGAAGAATTCGACGCCAGCGTTGGCGATCTTACTCTGGGCGGTCTTGCCCGTGACAGCTATTACATCCTCCCTGCCGAGGCCCTCCTTAGGGAAGAGGTCTAGGTTTTTCACGGTGACTTGGATCTCACCCGTCATGTCGCGCATTACTATGAACTTGATCTTCGCTAGGTCCCTTGTGCGGATGACCCAGCCCGCAATGGTGAGCTGTTTGCCTAGCCTCTTTTTCGCCTCTTCGATGTAGACCCTGTCGAACATAAAGGAAACCCCATGCAAGCTACCCAGCTAGAAGAGGGGTGGGTATAAAAATACTTTTGAGTGTCTAGTAAGCGTACTCAACGCGCAGGTCCATCTTACGGACCTTCTTAGCTATTTCAGTGAGGGCCTGTATACGCTTCTTGCTAAGTCTCTTCGCCCCGCGGGCGCCTAGCACGACGCGGGTCTCGGTGCTTCCGTCGGGGAGCCAGATGATGTTAATGGTTATGATCTGCTGCCCTGAGAAGAGGTCCTCGAGGAACTTCCGATCATTCATGCTCGCCTCGATGACTACTACCCTCTTGTTGAGGGCGTCGCCGAGGTCTCTGATAGGCTTGGGGTTAACGTTGAACTTCGCGGAGTCGCCCTTCCCGACGACGAGGACGAGGAAACCCCCAACGTCGATGACGTTGTCGAGGGTGACTGTCTGCAGGAACTGGTTCTGACCCTCGTAGCTTATTAGCTTCTTAGCGACTTCCATGTAGTCTTTTGTTACTGCGCCTGTCTTGATCTTCGTCTGGCATTTTGAGCAGAGCATGCCGCTCTTGAGACAAAACTCACATAGTTGCGTTTGCACTCAGTGGTCCTCCGGGTATCCGGGGGAGCCGTCGCGAGAGCCTAATTATTTACACCTTTACGGCTTCAGCACAATCTCAATCGTGCTGACGTTTGAAGGCGTGTTACGCTCCTCGGACTGGATCTGCTCGGTGC
>MEZF01000106.1:1498-4165 GCA_001774245.1 Candidatus Bathyarchaeota archaeon RBG_13_52_12 | reverse complement strand
TCCTCTACCGTGACACTGGGCATGAATCTGTTCCTAAGCACCTCGACGGTGTCGACGGCCCTGCTGATGCATTGTCCGCGTGCCTTGATTAGGACCTTCTCCTGACCGCTCTTGAAGAGGGTCATGCAGGCGAGGACATAGTTGAGGACAGGTTTGCGTCCGATGAATACAGTGTTAGATCTCTCCACTTTGGACTCCTCCAGACATTCATTTTCTGTAGGTGTGCTAAGATGGGTTTTCGTTGGGTTAAAAGGTTATCGGATTTTCGGAAAAATTGACTAGTTTCTACGAGTTTAAGTCTTACTCTAAATGAGTCAGTGCTAAAGGAGGAAATTATCGTTGCGCAATCTCGCGCACAACTTGTAAACGCCGTTCAGGATGGCAGCATGAACCTTTTTTCTTCACGAGTATGAAGCGTGCGAAAATCGAGAATAATGGATCGAGGCAAGGGGCCTCAAGTATCTGTCCGATATCTATCGTTTCTCCATACATCGGCTGTATTACTATAGTAGCCTCTCTCCCAGAAGCCGAGCTTGTCCCGTCTAGAGAACGTGATCCTTGTGAGCCACATCGGAGACTTGTACGCATATCTCTGCGGGACCACGAGCCTCATCGGCCCCCCTAGGGGTTGGCTTAGGTCCTCACCGTTTAGCCTGCGGGCGAGGATTACGTCACCCCCCTGGAGGTCTTTGAGGGGTAGACTCGTCGTATAACCGTCGGAGCACTCGAACCAGGCGAATTCGACACTCTTAGGCTTGACCCGATCCTGAATTGTGCTGAAGAGAACGCCTTCCCAGCGTTGCTTAAGGACACTCCAGCCTTCGACGCAGTGGAAGTCACTAACAACCTCGACTTGGGGCAAGGCTAGAAAGTCCTTCCATCTGAGGGTCAGGGGGGCTTCTACCTCCCCATCGATTACGAGACTCCAATTTTCCCTGCTTATATTTGGGAGGCTGTGTGTTATCCCCGGATGATCAATACCCCAACGCAGTATCCCCGGTATAGGCGCCTGATCCGGCGGGAGTTCGCTCCGCGACTCCGCTGTCTTTTTCTTTCTCCAGAACATAGTTGACTAGTCCCTATCAGACTGATGGCAATAAACTTACGGAGTCACGATGGGGTTAAAGGTGCAGGCAGTGGAAGCATAGACCATGGACGAGAGGGAGAGAGCTGAGAAGATTATAGCTCTCCTTGAGGCCGAGTACCCCTTCGACAAGGGGACGGTTCTACATTGGCGAACGCCGCTGGAGCTTCTCGTCGCCACCATCCTCTCCGCGCAAACCACCGATGAGCAAATAAACAAACTCACCCCCGCCCTCTTCAAGAGATACAGGACCGCCTCAGATTACGCTAACGCCGAGAGGGAGGAACTTGAACTCTACATAAGGTCATCAGGCTTCTACCATAGGAAGGCGGAGCTGATCCAAGCTGCGTGCCGTCAGATCGTGGACGAGTTCGGAGGAGAGGTCCCCAGGACCATGAATGAGCTACTCAAGCTCAAGGGGGTGGCACGCAAGACGGCGAACATCGTCCTCGGGAACGCCTACGGCGTAGTCGAAGGAATAGCTGTCGACACACATGTGATGCGCCTCAGCCAGCGTCTCCGGTGGTCAGAGGAGACGGACAGAGACAAGATTGAGAGAGACCTTCTTGCACTCATACAGAGAGACAAATGGTATGAAGTCAACTATCTCCTCATAGCACACGGCAGAAAGATATGCGAAGCCAAGAAACCAGAATGCACTAACTGTATCGTGAATGAACTATGCCCCTCGGCCTTCACCTTCAAACACAATAAGAAGTGAAATCCAGTCAGTGAGGTTTTTCTTCGGGGGTTCCTCAATCTCTCAGGGGTATGCGGCATGCCACTTTATGAGACGCCACACAGGAACCACGAGAGACACCTATGTTCCCTCGTGGAGAAGGGTACTTCTATCTCTGAGTACACAGAGCTGGTTAGGGACCCGAAGTACATCTGTTGGCTATGCGGGAGGGCAGCGAAACAGAAGGAAAACCTTTGCCACCCCATCCCACTATAGCCACTTACACCTACCAGCCAACCTTCGAGGGCTGCTTTCGATTTATATTCGGCGCTTCAATTGAGAAATTTGCTGGTGACTACTCCATACTCCCGTAGCCTCCGACACCAGCACAAGGGGGCCGAAGAGGCCCCGATTTCTCACTAATATCAAGCGCACGCGACGAAATTCTAAAGGTCCCTAAAGTGGCTTGTGGCATGAATGGGATCCTCGTCGACGAAGAAGGCATAATGCACGGTGGCGCCTGCTGGAGGGCTGACGGCACGCCAATGAGAATCTCAGGAGGAGAAGCCGCTACCAAGGCTTTGAAAGACCGATCCACAATTTAGTGGTCGCGCGCGCTATTGGCTTCAACCAAGTGCTTTTCTCCTCAAAGCACACATGAGGACCTCCACTCACACACACATTACAGGCTCGATGTTTGTGAGTGGCTACCCTCTACTTTTCTCAATCCACATCCTACTGAAGCCAATCCCCTCAACAGCTGTCTTGGCGTACGCGTCGACGCCGATTTCTCGGGCAAACTGCTCTGTTACGGTTGCGCCCCCGATTATCACCCTGACTTTGTCTCTTAACCCCTCCCTCTTGAGAACACCCACGATCTTGGGGAACTCCTCAAGGTTGGTCG
>MEZF01000106.1:0-1477 GCA_001774245.1 Candidatus Bathyarchaeota archaeon RBG_13_52_12 | reverse complement strand
GTATCTCAGGCATATACATTTTAACCGCATCTATGATTTTCTCCGAGGACACATCGACTCCGAGGTCAATAACCCTGAATCCCTCGGCCCTCATCAGCATAACGAAGATGTTCTTGCCAATGTCGTGTATGTCCCCTGCTACAGTCGCCACAACGATTGTGGCATGATTCACAGTTGGTACATTCTTCATTAACGGCTCAAGGACTTCCTGAGCCTCTCTCATGACCTCTCCAGCGACGATAAGGTCTGTGACGAAGAACTCGCCTGCCCTGTACCTATCCCCAACGACCTCCATCCCACCCCTCAGCGCCTCAATAATCTCTTCGACGGGTAAACCGGTCTGGATGGCTTCCTCAATCCCTCTCCTCACGGCTCCCGAGTCGAAGCTTAGCAGATATTCTTTAAGCTTCTCGAGTAACTCAGTTTTTCCCAATGAATTTATTCACCTCAGAGCTTCTCGTTGAACTCCTCAACGATCTCGTTCACAATTCTAAGCCTCTCAACGTCGCCGTTCGCCGGCAGCAGGTCTGAGACGCCGAGGATAAGCCGGGGATAAAACGCCTCTATGAGCCTACTGACATACTCCTTCAGGCTTTCCGTGCTAACCCACGGGCAGAAAAGGACCGCGGGTATGCCATCCCTAAGGAACATACGCCCCATCCCCTCCTTCATCTCCTCGAGTGTGACATCCCCCTGGGGGAGCGGGGTCACGCACTCTAAACCGTCGAGTTTGGTCTCCTGGGCCAGTGGTAGGAGTTGCTTGACGAAGCCATCCCAGTGGGAGGTCGTGTACATGTTCATCGCGTGGATCTTGGGGATCACTCGTTGGAAGAAGGGGATCATGTACTTGCGGAAGTATGGTGGTGGGCAGAGGTCCTGGTGGATGTTGTCCACGAAGTTGAGCTCAGCGACTGGTTTGCCTCGGTAGGATTCGAGCTGCTTGTCGAACTCCAGCTCAAGGAGGTGCATTAACTCCTCCATCTCCTTCGGGTGCCTCCACAGCATGGTCACTGTCCTTTGGAAGCCCATGGTGCCTATCATGAGCCACATGAGGGGAGCACGCTGGAGGTTCGCTCTAAGGGGCAAGCGGTCCCCATACCTCTTCCGGCCCCAGCTATACCTAGCCTCGTCCCACAAGTAGCTCCTCTCCTGGAGGATGTACTTGTAGACCTCGATGTCTCTGAGGTCCTTTAGATAGTATTCGACGTTCATAAGCGACGTTCCATGCTCGGTCGGTCTCTGGACCTGCCGAATCATTCCTTTGGGTGTCCTGTACTCGGTAACGATATTGTCGGCCTCGGTGGGGCTCGACTGTCGTCCGCTTAGAGTGTGCCTGGTCCAGACCTCCACGTCGTCTCCCTCTACGGCCCTTAGTCCGTAGTAGCCGGCGAACTCCGAGCCGACTCCCCCATAGCCCCAGACCTCCCGTGGAGCGACGCCTAGGTCCTCATATATCTCGTCCAGGTACATGCCCTGG
>MEZF01000105.1:11503-14969 GCA_001774245.1 Candidatus Bathyarchaeota archaeon RBG_13_52_12 | reverse complement strand
GAGGACGGGGCTGATGATGTTACCTATGTAACCTAGTGCGTAGAATACTGAAAGCGATGAACCGACCCTCTTCTTCTCGAACTTGCTGCTAATTATCGAGCTACTCAGGGGGTGTACCCCGGCCTGTCCGACACCGGCGACCGCCTTTCCAGTTATCACCTCTTCGAAGCGGCCAGCTACCCCTGTGAGGGCGCAGCCCAGGGACAACGCGAAGTTTGAGCCGGTTAAAAGTAGCCTTCTTGATACCCAGCGGCTGGCTACGCTGAAAAATATTTGGAGGAACCCACCGAGAACGTTCACTACGCCTACCATCAACCCTACCTGAGTGTAGCTGAGGTTGAGATCCGCCATGATGTTATTGTAGAGAATTGAGGATCCCGCGAAGAGATGCTGCGCAAGATGGGAGATGGTGAGAGTCCCCATGACTCGCCGATCTGATTTTCCAGTGTTTTCCTCACTGCTCAAAATGGTCATCCACGAATTGACTACCCTGCCGCTAAGGAGGGGTTTAAACTTATTTACGTCGCACGCGCGAGATGGACTGTGAAGCCTGAGAAATAGACCCGCGCGCGCTACTTGACCAGGTACTCCTCGAGGACATCCATCCTCGGCTCGAGGCCGAGGCCCGGCTCCTCGGAGAGGGTCACCCACCCCTTCTCAGGGCCGGGAGGGTTCCTATATATTGCCTCCCCCACCTTCCACATCAGGTAGTGGAACTCTACCCGCCAACCATTGGGGGCGGCGGCCTGAAGGTGCATGTTATGATGGGGCCACCCCCCACCGTTAGCTATCAGGAGGTTAAAAGCCTGCGCCATGGCAGCCACCTTCATCCCCTCAGTGTAGCCACCTACATAGAGGACGTTGGGCTGAAGAATGTCGACGGAGCCGTTCAATAGCAGCTCAAGGTGTCGGAACTTGGAGCCCTCGTTCTGCCCCGCGGAGATGGGGATCGATGTCCTCCTCCTGAGTTCAGCGAGGAGGCGCGCATCGTTTCCGTAGACCGGCTCCTCGAACCAGCTTATCCCATACTGCTCAACCTTCTTCGCTAGCTCGAGGGCTCTGTTGAAGGAGAAGAGATAGTTGGCGTCGATCATGAGCTGTATCTTCTCTCCGACGGCCTCCCTAACAGCCTTCACGCGAGCAGCGTCCTCAGCTGGGTCCTCAGCGTCGTTTATCGCGACCACCATCTTCAGCTTATCCTGGCCCTCCCTGACGAAGCGGGACGCCATCTCCACCAGCTGGTCTCTGCTGAAGTCTAAGAGGCCAAAGGTGATGTAGGCTGGCACCTTCTTTTTCGCCCCGCCGAGGAGCCGCCAGACGGGCTCCCCATAATGCTTCCCCTTCACGTCCCAGAGGGCAATGTCGACGGCGCTCACAGCGGAGCTCCACATCCCAGTCTGGCTTCGGGGATTGTGGGTGACATACATCTGATTCCAGAGAGCCTCGGTTTCGAGAGGGTTCTTCCCCTTCAGCATCGGGGCCAGCTCCCTGTTGATGAACTCCTTAATGCCTGTGCGCTGCACGGCGCCAGTCAAGCCATAACCGGTCACACCCTCGTCCGTCTCGATCCTGACGAAGACTATCGGGCGGTCAAAGTCTCTCTCGAGAAGCGGAACATGGATGGGCACGTTGTGTATAGACGCCTCAACCGACGTTATCATCATCTCAACCACACCTAGTATAGTGACGCCCCACGCCGTTTATCTCCTTCCAACGGCTGCGACAAGGAATCATGACTGATGATCATTTAGCGCGCGTGCCCAGGTGTCAGAATCGTTTGAAATAGTGACGAGGCGTGGTCACGGGTTGTGAGCATGTGCGCCTACAAGGCTTAAGTTGCGCTAGAAAGTTAATAGTTGAAGAGTATGTCGGTGAAGTTTCTATACGAGGAGATGAGCTGGCCCGAGGTCAGGGACGTCGCGGGTGAGGACAGGGTCGTGGTCCAGCCGGTCGGCATGCTGGAGGACCACGGACACCACCTTCCCATCATAACGGATGTCACAATCACGAGCACGATCTGCAGGAGAGCGGCTGAGAAGATACGTGAATCGGTTGTATTGATGCCGACTCAGCAGAACGGCTACAGCCCACACCACATGGACTTCCCGGGGTCGATAACGATCAGGGGCCAGACATTCGTCGATTACATGCTCGACGTCAACAGGAGCCTCATACACCACGGCTTCAGACGCATCCTCCTCGTGAACGGCCACGGGAGCAACATGCCTTGGCTGGAGACGGTCGCCCGACTGACGATGGTCGAGGCCCCCCAAGCGCTCTGCGGGCTGGTCGCCTGGTGGAATATCCCCGAGCTCGCCGAGGTGGTTAAGAGGACCAGGGAGTCGGAGAGGGGCGGCATGTCCCACGCCTGCGAGCTCGAGACGTCGCTGATGCTGGCGATTAGGCCCGACCTCGTCGACATGGCGAAGGCCGTCAAGGACATGAACCATAGCGACTACAAGTATTTCCCGCCCAGAGACTTCTACCACCCCGCCGGACCCGTCTCGATTATGCCCTACTGGAGCACAATGAGTAGAACGGGGACATTAGGGGATCCGACGAAGGCGACGAGGGAGAAGGGCGAGATGTGGCTCACGGCGGCAGTCGAGGGCCTTGTAGGCATAGTCCAGGAGTTCAAGAAGCTGGAGATCAGGGAGAGGGTAGATCACCACTAAGAAATGTGACGCGCGTGATTATTATATCCTGAAATACTAGTTTTATGGGACCAGAATGGGAGGCAAGAAGAAGTATTCAGGTTATGAGGCGTATTCCTATCTCGAGCCTGAGAAGGACTACGAGGCTATAGAGCACCGTGACCCAACCCCCAAGGAATGGGCCTACACCTATCCCCTGTCCCAAGGGGAGGATGCCCGCTTCAAGGGATTCATGGAGAAGAACATCATAGTTGATCTCCACGAACACCCCGTGCTCAGCCCGAAAGACATGACGCGGGACTACAATAATCAGGGGCGGGAGAGGCTCGCCTACGACGCATTAGCCAGGTCAGGCATCGACGCCGTGTTTGATAACATGATGGATGGGAGCTGCTTCATCACGTCGAAGCACGGAGGCAAATGGACAGACATGATCCAAAACCTAGGCATGAGGCTGTGCGACCTCAGGCATCAGGATTACGTCATCCACTGCAGATCCGTTGAGGACATCTACTACGCTTACGAGAACGGGAAGCTAGCCTGGGTCGGCGTCCTCGAAACCCTGGACTGCGTCGAGAACGAAGTGGATCGCATAGACGTTCTCTACGGCTTGGGCATCAGGCAGGCTGGAATAACCTACAGCGAGTCGAACATGCTCGGCTCCGGGCTCAAGGAGCACGGGGACAGCGGCCTGACTGACTTCGGCTACGACTGCGTAGCGAGGATGAACAAGGTCGGCATGCTGATAGACGTGAGTCACTGCGGCGACAAGACGGCCCTTGACACGATTATGATGAGTGGGAAGACGTTGA
>MEZF01000105.1:8099-11460 GCA_001774245.1 Candidatus Bathyarchaeota archaeon RBG_13_52_12 | reverse complement strand
GATGCTCCCCGACGACGTGATACATGAGCTGGCTGATAGGGGCGGAGTGCTCGGCGTAGAGATGGCTGGGGCCGTTGTCTCGACGAAGAAACACCCAGTCGCGGATCTAGAGGCCTACATGGAGCAGACGGAGTACTGCATCAAGACCTTCGAGATAGACCACGTGGGGTGGGGCCCCGACACCATGTACGGCGACCACATCCAGCTCTACAAGGTTGGGGCGGCTAGGAATAACACGAAGGGCATGGGGCACACCAAGAGGCCCGGGGCTCCTCAGCACGAGTTCCTGGGGATGGCGATGAACTTGGATGCGCTTCCACCGTATGTGAAGGGGATGGAGAACCCAACCGAGTCGATCCCCAACGCGATCAGGTGGATGATAAAGCACGGCTACTCCGACCAGGAGATAGCCAAGGTGGCTGGGTTGAACGCGATAGATGTCTTGAGAAAGGTTTGGAGGTAGCCCAGTTCGAGTCTAGCTTATTTTTGGCACGCGAATCCTGGTTTTCTGACATGATCTTCAGCTCCCCTCTAAAGCCGATAAGGGCCTCCACTAGCCGCTCACCACTCTCTTTCTTCTACTGACGTAGCAAATGAATACTCTCATCTCGGCGGCGCGTGCGACGCGAGTTTCTCATTGAGCTATACATTTGAACTTACATGATCACAATTCAAACACACATCCTCCATAGCCTTATCCTGAGTTCCACCCGATACTGAATCAGGTGAATTATTGCATGGTTGACTTAGTTACTCTCCAGACCATCTCCTACATGGCTGGAGCATTGGGAGTATGCCTGGCTGCGTTGAGCTTCGCATTCAACATGAGGGCCAGCGCAAAGAGCAGAAACGTAGCCCTATTTACCAACGCGATGCAGACACTTAACTCGGATGAGGGCTGGCGTAAATATATTGAAGTGATGTCCATGGAGTGGACGGATATTGAAGACTTCAAGAAAAAATACGATTCAAGCCACAACATAGAGAACTTTATCAAACGAGCCTGGTTCTGGGAACTAGGTGACTACATAGGCTGGCAGTATCGCACCGGCATCGTCGACATGGACACCATTTACGCTTTGGGTGGGAAGAAGTTAGTCAGTATGTGGTTTAAGTTCAAGCCAATCATTTATTATTTTAGAAAGACCGCCGATTTTGAGCCGGATGATATGGTCTGCTGGGAGAGAATGTCTGAAGCGTATAATAGATGGGTGAAGGATGACCCGCTGGTTGCGGAGTATAGACGCATAGGTTTAGACGCAGCCAGATCTCAATAGCATTATCTGAGTTCCACCGGATACTCAACTGCGCCTGAGAAGCAGTGAAGTCACGCGTAACACGCGTGCGATTCTTGTCTACTGGCGTTTCTTGGGTTTGCCCGTACGCCCTATAAAAATGGAAAGAGATATTTCTTTCACTGTTGAAACTCTAATTGGTGGAGTAGTAGAGCGTCACCATCCCCGGTGACTGGTTCGTAAACCCTAAGGTTCTGAGCGATTTTTACAGGAAATATAAGAATCTAGAGATTCAAGAAATCAGAGAGGTCTCCTATAAACAAGGCCTCGCGCTAGGCCAATCGCTTAAGAAGCAGCTAGGCATCCACGGCGAGGACATTAACGCGATCGCAATACTCTTAAGGAATGTCCTAAAGGACGAGCCTACAGCCAGGATAACAACCGAGGAGGGGAGGATCCTCCTGAGAAACTCGGGCTTCTGCCCACTAATGACTGCATGCCTATCAATGAATCTACCCTGGACATGGCTATGCAGCGCACTCGGCTGGCCATTCTTCCACGGCCTCGCCTCGGCAGTCAACCCCAAAGTAGACCTCATCATGACGACCAGGAGAGAGAAAGGCGCCCCCCATTGCGACCACGTCTTCAGCATCGGTGAGGGAAGACTGATCATACCATGAGTACAATGTAGCAGTAGCGAGACTCGACTCCCCACCACAAACGATGGTTGAGGATATGACTGAGCAAATACCAAGATGGCTTCCCTTAAGGGCACATGCTTTCTCATATTACTCTGATGCTGGAGAGATCAGGGACACTTTTACTGTTCTTAAGCAACTTCAGGCTCATTATGGTGGCGACTACTCGGAGTCGCTAAGCAGCCTAGAGATCAGATCCGGTTCAATTCTCTGCTACATCAAAGCCCTAGCGAGGCGGGAGACGCTCTGTTTACTCGCGGTAGTTGGGTCATCCAACCCTGGAGAAAAGAACCATGCATCGTATACATCGGATAAATTTGACACGTGGATCAAAGGATTGAGG
Organism: Candidatus Bathyarchaeota archaeon RBG_13_52_12; assembly: GCA_001774245.1. Lineage (GTDB taxonomy): Archaea > Thermoproteota > Bathyarchaeia > TCS64 > TCS64 > UBA8941. The sequence continues at coordinate 9,184 of MEZF01000105.1, read as the reverse complement.
GAGCTGATCCCTAAGAATCCGGACTGTAGTGTAGCCTTAACGTTGGTTTACGGAGCCAGAGCAGATAATCTCGAAGCCAGCCTCCAACGCTTATCTAAGGAATCTGGCCTTAGCATAAGGAGCGCAAGCGAGAATGGAGCGTATCTTTTGGCAACATTCGAAGAAGACGGCTACCAACCAGCCCCCAATAGGGGGCTATTAGCTATCTTTCATGGGGGATATGATGAGGCCCTTACACGGTCAGCCTGGGAACTTTGCTTTAAGATTGGTTCCCTAGCAGACATCTGGGGAACAATCAGTCACCTCAGCTCAGAGAGACAACCCATGTTAAACCAGATAGATGCCTCTGAGAGCAGCACCCAGGTGTGGATAAACGAGGTCCTTGCACGGATGCGGAAGCCCATCGAGGAGATCCAGCCGAGCGATCTCGAGGATTCACTCAAGGAGATCACTATTCAATTCTCTCGTCTATCGACGCTGACAAACTCCATGCGTCGAGACAACGTGAAAGCCAAGGCCCTGATACGCAGTGCGAAGAGGCTACTTAGTGTCTGGAATGAGAAAACCATAGGAGAGCTGCCGCTCACCTCATCCGTGGAGCTTGATGAGCTCGAGGATGTGGTCGCACCCTTCAGCGACTTCATCGAGCGAACAGAGGCGCTGACGATGCAGTTCAACACGGTACTCGACTCGGTGAGGACCTATCTAGGCATACAGCAGCAAAAGATGAGTCTCTCAGAGCAGTCATCCTCGAGGAAACAACTCATTCAACTCGTTAGCCTCCAAGAGACTCTTCACAAGTTGGAGGTGCTCGTGGTCGCTTTCTACTTAACGGAGATGGCGAGAATCGTGTTCGAAGTCGTGTTGAGTGAGTCTGCGAATCTTTGGACGGTTCTGTTCATCCCAGTCGCACTGCTCTCCTCTTTATTGTTAAGCCGAATGCTAGGCAGAAAAACATCACAAACACATGTAGTGAACGGCAAATAGCCACATTCCATAGCCTTATCCTCAACCCTACTTGATATTCGAAAAATCTTACCACAATTCACTTTGGTATAAACCTCAACTAACGTAAAGCATTTTGA
>MEZF01000105.1:7354-7636 GCA_001774245.1 Candidatus Bathyarchaeota archaeon RBG_13_52_12 | reverse complement strand
CCTCCCCGCGGCAGGCTTCATCGCCAAAGTGGGCAGTGGCTTCGCGGCTGAAAGAGTCGGAAGCAAGAACGCCATATGCGGGGCTGCGGCGCTCACCGGGGTGTCCATCGTTCTCCTCACCCTGCTCGAGGGCGACCTACCTCTGGCGCTGAACTTCGTCCTCATGGGGCTCGTACTCTACGCCTTCTCCCCCATCGTCTACTCGTCGGTGACATCCGTCCTCCCCTCGAGGCTAAAGGCGGCGGGCCTCAGCGCCGTCACCATCGTAGGCAACCTAGTCGG
>MEZF01000105.1:5260-7346 GCA_001774245.1 Candidatus Bathyarchaeota archaeon RBG_13_52_12 | reverse complement strand
CCGCTGCCATGGTCGGTTCCCTCATAGACGCCCGGGGCTACAACTCGGCCTTCCTCATCATCGCTGGGGCTGTCTTCCTAGTCACATTCCTGGTGTTCACAGCGATGAGGGACGGCGCTCGCCATAGTATAAATTGGCGCGCGCATTACTAGCCCCTTAATTTCGCGCGCTACAGATAATAGGCGCAGGCTTCTCCAGGCCATATACTTCGCCACCTGATTCCTCTGACTTAGTCGATAAACCTGAAAAGTGTAAAACCGATTAAGAATCCATATTCCTTTTATCAATTTTTAATATTGATTAGAAACATGGCTCGTCGAGTGAAAACCAACCCGTCATCGATGGCTAATGGCCCAGAAAAAATCTTAAGAGACGGTCAAAGCGGCTTCATGTGTTTCTTCTTAGACCTAAGCCGCGCCTTCACACTCGCCTACTCACTATGCTACATCTTCAGCCCCTTCATAGGGCTCCAGATGCTAGGCATCCAGCCTACGTTCAACTCCATCATGCTAGTTGGCGTAGGAGCCGGGTTATTGCTCTGCGTTTACAGGAGGAATAGGTATCTGATACTGTTCTTCGCCGTCGCTGAGGCTTTCTTCTGTGTGGCTCACTTCTTGAAGATGGTTCCGTGGATACCGACGTTTTCCGATACGCAGTTTGTAGCCATGAGCTACCTGGACTTGATTCAGGCTACGTTTCTATTCATGCAGTATCAAGTATCCCATCGCTGATTGTGAGTCAGGCGATTCTTGCTCGCCCTGGATCCTAGTACAGACACGCGTACAGACATTAGGCTATAATTGGATCCTTGTTTCAGCTTATATCGCGCGTGCGTTTTCTATTTTGCGGATCTGTTCATCGTAGCAGGCAGTCCGAGGAGCAAGTGGAGCCCCTTCGAGTAGGTTTTGGTTGTTCGCGACGATCGTCGTTGACTTCTCTTGAGTATGGCCAAACGACGAGCCTTAGAGTAAGGCTTGACCCTCCTCGATGAAGGGTACCAGGTAAGATCAATAAATATTAAGAACTGATGTTCTTTTTATTCAAGCGTTCACGAGCCATTTTTGGGGCTACATCCATACTCCCGTAGCCTCCGTTTTAGGCAGGGGCCGAAGAGGCCCCAAACCTCATTATATAAAATGACGCGGTGGTTCCATGATCGAACCGCCATTGCCAAAGTTGCTCAAGTCCTTGTATGAAAATTTAAATATTGACCCGATTACAAACGGATGGGGTAGTCAGGACAATATTACGGGTCATTCCAGCATCGCGCCAAGCTGACGCCCCATTCCTAAAGAACTAGTCTGGGTTAGTGTCTGCGATTAGAAGCGTCAATCATTATGGTAAGTTTGAAATACGTCTGTTTAAATTATTATTGAATTTAAATGACTTATGCGAGATTATCGGTGTGGAGGTTCAAGAAAGGGCAGCGACAGATTGGGTTGAAAGCCCTGAGCGATGATTATCTCCCAAAGATAAAGTCAATGAAAGGTTATCGCGGTCACTTGCATCTCATAGATGAGAAGGACTCGGATACAATGGTCTTGGTGACAATGTGCGATGAGGAGGATGAGACCTTGAACCTCAAGAAGGAGCTGTTTAACAAGGTCACGAAGGAACTTGAGGAATACTTCCAGATCACACCTGACATTACCACATACAAAATTAAATCAGCGGAACTGTTAAGAGAATAAATTTGAAAGACTAGGGAAGAAGGTTTTTCTCGTCAGATTTGACTTTGTATTTCCTCTTCCAGGTTAACCGAGTTCAACGCTAATCCAAGGTAATCGAGGAACTTCTCACCTTTCTCCGTGGCCATATACTTAGTTCTGCTCCTCTTGTCTCTAGCCTCCTCAATTTTCGCTAATAATCCCTGCGAGATCAGAGTCTCCAATATCTGATTAAAGGCAGGCCAGGATAGGTTAGTGCTATACATTATCCTGGTTGGCTTACAATTGCCGTGATGCACCTGAGTTAAGAGCTCACGATAGATCTCGAATTTTGACCGACGAAGAGACAATGCCAGAATAAACTTAATTTTTATTTAAAAGTAATATGGACTGCAAATACTGGAAGAGAGAATAAGATT
>MEZF01000105.1:4480-5240 GCA_001774245.1 Candidatus Bathyarchaeota archaeon RBG_13_52_12 | reverse complement strand
CATGTATAAAAAAAATAATTATTAACGCTACGTGAACTCGCGCACCGAGCGCACGATAAGAAAGCCACAGACATTTCAAAGATAGATCCTCACATAATCTTTAGCGAACGCGCGCGCTCCTAGGCCTCGAGTACTACCTCACCTTCAACGAAGTCATGACTATGGTCGACTCGCGCATGCGAGCCGGGTCTTTGGAAGAGATAAACAAAAAGTTGTGTTGGAGCACCATTTATAGAATCCATTTATTTGCTAGGTGGTCTAGGGGCGTGGGTGCCCGCTTTTGCTTATCAAGGCGTTTATGACGATCACTGCGCCAGCCAAGATGATCAGGAAGGGCCACCACTCTATAATTCCCAAGTATGAGCCTAAAGCTATCATGGTGAGGATGGAACCCCCAATTATCAAGCCGCTTGATGCTCGCCAGTTGCTCGTCTGGCCGTAGAGTATGAGGCCGCGAAGGATCAAGATGACACCTACTCCGGCGAAGAACCAGTTCTCCTGGTTGTCTCCTATGTAGTTGTACTGGCTGAGCAGGAAGGTGATGCCAAGCCATAGGACAATGAGGCCGCCCATAACGGCGTTCCACATGGCGCCGGGGCCCTCGTTCTTCTCACTTTTCTCCCCCCTCGAGTCTTTCTCGTTCTTCTCGCCGCGGGAGCGTTTGTATACGACTTTGTCTCCGGTCTTCAGATTCTGGCTGCAATATGGGCAGAAAACGGCGTCCTCTTTGACCTCTTTACCGCAGTTGGGGCAGTATGGC
>MEZF01000105.1:4169-4470 GCA_001774245.1 Candidatus Bathyarchaeota archaeon RBG_13_52_12 | reverse complement strand
ACCTAAGCTATGAGTGAGTTTTTGGTTTAATATAAAAGGTTTAAGGATACCCCGAAGGCGGTGTTTTTTATACTATGTTTTGTTGTGTTTTAGTGCACGTACGCGCCTCCAAATCAGGGGAGGGATTATCACGTCAGCATACCCGGTGTGATAGAAGATACTACCTACGCCTGTTCCTGAGCCCATGCAGCTTATCATACTTCTCCCAGTTCACCATACGCTTGTTGTAGGGTCCCCTGCCGCTTGAGAAGATCCCATCCCTACACAGGTTCCTTGAGACACCGGATGGTAGATTCACTGA
>MEZF01000105.1:3495-4121 GCA_001774245.1 Candidatus Bathyarchaeota archaeon RBG_13_52_12 | reverse complement strand
GGCGGATGTCGATAGCTCGTCGCCGCTTACGCCATAGTTCTCACGCGCGAATCTGTCCCAAGCCGCTGCGGTGCTCTTCTCCTCGTCAGCCTTTTGCTCCTTTCTAGGCATCAAGTGTGCTCACCTGAAGGGTGTTAATGTCTGATTTAACTCCATGGAGTTGATGTGGCTTATGTGTCGCTCGCGCGAACAGGATAGCAGTAACCGTAAGCCTCATGTGGTCCACCTACTCACTAGAGAATTGGAGGAAGCAAACTGATTGAAAGGCAAAGCACTTGAGGCTGGCTCAGCGATGCAGATACTCAAGCCAGCCCACGAGGTTTTTGAGGCCATAGTCGACCCCACAAAGATGTCCAGGTACTTCATCGCGAGGGGCAGCGGAAGGATGGAGGAGGGAAGGCACCTAGTCTGGAAGTTCCCAGAGTTCGACACGGAGTTCCCCATCGAGGTCGGCAAGATCGAGACTGATAGGTTCGTCTCCTGGTCATCGACCAACCCTGAGGGGAAGACGCTAGTAGCGGAGATCACACTCGCGCCTAGAGGCAGCAACGCCACAGTCGTCTCCGTCACGGAGAGGGGGATGATGAACGACGAGGCGGGGATGGAGTGGCTCAAAGGTAACTCGG
>MEZF01000105.1:1513-3473 GCA_001774245.1 Candidatus Bathyarchaeota archaeon RBG_13_52_12 | reverse complement strand
GTGCCTCAAGGCTTACCTCGAGTACGGGATAAACCTGAGGAAGGGTGCGTTCGACTTCCGTAAGGGATGAGGGTGTGCTCGGTGGTCACGCGCGTGCCTTATCCTGAGTCCACCAGATAGACGTGGCAGAGCATTGGTGAGGCAGTGAAGCCACGCACACATGCGCGCCTGCGTTTCCTCGGTGTTGAATTTTGGAGGCTTACACAAGCAGCCAGGGTGAGCTTCCAAGACCACCTCAATATAATGAGGACCGAGTACAGGGAGGCCTTTGCGAGAAGGGGAGGCATGAGCGCTAAATCACCGAAAAATATCAACTAGCATGAATCTTTATGAAGTTGCAACGTTTACTGATTTTAATAGATCACGAATTTCCTTGTTTTCAAAAATATGTAAAAACTCCTCCCCCTTTGAGGTGATGTAATAACCCCTCTTCCTCCTCCCATTATTATTAATCCTACACTCGATAAAACCCACAGAAACCAGTGCACACAAAACATCCTTCAACAGACTCCATGAAACCATCATCTTACGCATGATCAATGTTGGTTCACTAACGCCCTCCCTTAAAGTGGATAAAACATCGAGATACAATTGGAACCTTGACCTAGGAGTAGTCAACTAAAAACCTCATTACCAAGCCAGCTAATCCACTTCGTGAATACGAGTTTTTTTTTCATTATACAGTGGGGGTCTGCCTTTACGTTCTCTATACTCTTGTACAATCTCCGATTCCATCGAATTGCAGGATTCTTCAGCCCCAACGATCAGTAACCGATAATACCTTGCTAACGGGCATTCCTTATTCTCAAGGTGGCACAGTAACCTGTCCTTAACCTTACCACTGCCAACATACACTATTTCTTTGTCGGCGTCACCTAGTTCATACACTCCATAAATATCGGATTCTAGACTAACGCTCGCAGCGCTGTAGCCCCACCACTGCGTCCAACTCATCTCTGGACTCTCCGTGCTCAGTTTACCCAGAAGTCCTCCTCCCACCTCACTGTCACGGGTTTAGAGTCTTGGTTGACGATGCATACGAACAACCACGGGGCATTCCATTGGTAGGTGAGAGCGGCGCTCCCGGTTGACGAGAGCAAGTGTGCGCTGGCTGCGATAGCTCCCTCGTGCCTGTACTGATGGTAGTACATCATACCAACCGGTATAGTCTGAGTGTATACGTGCCTCTCCATCCAAACTTGAGGATGTACATCTGCCTTTACGAGAAAAGGTGCGAACGTGGCAAACAGTAATAAGACGCCTATGAGGAATATTTTCCTCTCCTTCCCAAAATTCGGTGTCAACTTGGCTCTATTGATAGAGCACTGCAACCGATGATAATGTTTGTCTGCAACGAGTTGCAACCGTTGACCTACGTCAGCGGTGAATCAACGTCGATTAAGAGTTGGATTATATTAGTGATGCCGAACTTTTCTCGTCTCACCAGCTCCATATGTTCCAGCTTGTTCAGTATGCGAGTAACCTTGAACTTTGTCAAGTTGCTCTTCACGACCAGGTCGCTCTGGAGCATCTCGGGCTTATTATCGATCAGTATCTTCAGGAGTGTTTTCTCCTCCTCGGATAGAAAGCTCAGTTTATTCGTTGTTCTATATTTTTTACTTGTCTCTGATACGATGTTGATGATCACGTCCTTCATCCATGCTTTCGTCAGTATGTATGATCCTATTACCGTGATCGTTAGTAGGAATGGGGCGAGTGCCAGTAGTGGTGTTGAGAGGAAGAAAAGTGTCTGCAGTCTTGAAGCGGGTAAGAGTACTCCTATGTTAGTCTCGTTTAAGGTGCTAACTTGCATCCACAGCCAGTAGAAAGCGGTCGCTGAGAGGACGAATGAGATGAGGATGAGACTTATTATAGGTGAGATCTTAAAACGTCGGCGCATCGTGTCCCAAATCATGATAACTGCTCCACTCCTAGATGCTTTCGTCTGACGGATGATGGA
>MEZF01000105.1:0-1490 GCA_001774245.1 Candidatus Bathyarchaeota archaeon RBG_13_52_12 | reverse complement strand
TAGCCTAGATCCTTTTATTTTGTTCTAATCTAATACCTGGATGATCTCATCGCAACTTTGACCATACACATGTTACTGTGAATTATTCATAATTAATAGAATTGTGTGAAATATCGCGCGCTAAATAAATTACTCAGACTTGCGTATGAGATGTTAAATATTTAGCAAGTAACAAACGAGAGGGGTCGTCAGGCCACAAGGCTATACCAGCATCGCGACATATCTGACGCCCCAATCCTCGAGGACTTGCCTGAGACTGAGAACCATGCAACCCAGGCACCTAAGTAGATGTTTTTATACATAGTATCGGGCAGTATTCCAGTTGATGCTTCTTGGCTCGCAGTAAATCTTCCAGGCTCACAGGTACGGCGCTCCTTGCTGCCCTCGTTGTCGTCCTCGACTACGCCCTAAAGTTCAGCGGCCTCAAGATACCCTTCCCATGGATGCCTACCCTAAAATTCGACTTCACCGGAATACCAATCACACTGAGCCTGCTAATGTATGGGCTACCCTCCGCCCTCACCACAAGCGCGGTCGCCTTTATCGCCATAATCGCTAGGAGCGGCGACGTAGTCGGTGCCTCGATGAAGTTCGCCGCGGAGTTCTCAACCGTGTTAGGATTGGCACTTGGGATTAAGCTGACGGGGCGGTTCGTTCCCCGGTTACGGAAGGGCTTAGGGTCATCAATGGGAATCTTGTTCAGGGTAACCGCTATGAGCCTCGCTAACATCATCGTCCTCCCAGCCTTCTACGGCGTCCCCGAGAGCGTCGCATACGGGATGCTTCCCCTAATCGCGGTCTTTAACGTCGCCCAGGGAGCAATCACGGTCCTCCTCGGTATCTTCCTCGACGAGGCGGTGAAGAAGCGCTTCCCGATTCCGAAACCCTAGCCAGTCGCTTGTTTCACATGCGTGAGCGTCGCTACAACTTTATACACGGAAACTCACATTTCTCACCACCCATGAAGATCCAGATTCTCCCCGTCCAAGGTTTACCCATGGTGAAACAAGGTGACGACTTAGCCCTCTTGATTTATGAATCGATGACGAAATACGGAACGCCTCTCATCAACGAGGATGTAATAGTGTTATCGCATGTAATAGTGTCGAAGGCGGAGGGAAACCTAATCGATCTTAGGACCGTTGAGCCCTCAGCTCCCGCCTTAAACTTCGCGGCTTACACCGGGAAGGATCCGAGACTTGTCGAGGTGATACTGCGTGAGGCCCACGCAGTTAGGAGGATGGGGCCCGGGGTGCTTGTGACTGAGACGAGGCAGGGCTTTGTCTGCGCCAATTCGGGCGTCGATAAATCGAATGTGCCCGGTGAGGAGGTCGTTGCTCCTCTGCCGAGGGACCCTGATTGGTCCGCGAAGGCCGTCAGGGATCGGGTTAGGGAGTTGAGTGGATTGGATGTTGCGGTCATAGTCAGTGACACCCATGGTCGTGCTCACCGGGATGGTGAGGTCAATGTGGCGGTGGGCTCGTCAGGCT
>MEZF01000104.1:3012-8476 GCA_001774245.1 Candidatus Bathyarchaeota archaeon RBG_13_52_12 | reverse complement strand
TAAAGCGTACCCGCTGAGGCGGTGACTATCTTTAACCTTCTCGGCGACTCCACCCACTCCTTCCTTCAAAGTGCCTCCAGGATCCGCTTAAGCTTTTTACCCAATAAGGGTTGTCTATGGGTGAGCTGGCTGTCTGGGAAATGTGGAGTCGAAGGCGTTCTCTCGTGGCTCTTGCCTTTTTGATCTTTCTATCGTTGTTTATGTTAACACCGGCTGCGAAGGCGCTGGACAGCGTTTCGGGGATGGTGATGGATGCCCAAGGGCAGCCATTGAGAGCCAGTGTCAACACGATCGCTAATTCCAAGATAATGAAGATGACGACAACAGATGCGGATGGAAAGTTCACGATCCTCCTCGACGTGGGCGTCTCCTCCCTCCTCATCTATTCTGACGACGTCTCTACCCCCGGATTCGACTACCTCCCAGCTCTCATCAGTGTTACCGCGGGTAAGGAGGTCACCGCGACGTTGGAGCCAGCGGCGTCCCTTAGCTTAAAGGGTAGTATTCTGTTTGTTGATACTGAGAATATACCGTCCCTGTACAGCTACCAGGTGATGGATGAGAGTGGCGCAGTATTCACGTCGACAGGCTACCCCCTGAGCTTTGGCTCCAAGACCTCAGCGATTACCCCGATTCCCAATCTTCCAGCCACTACGGTGATCGTTCCTGTCGGTGTCCCGTACCGACTCTGGCTGGGTGCTAGCCTGTTGGTGGGGACGAGAATGACGACCCGGTCTACCACATCAGAAGTGCAGCAGCCGTTGAACAGGGGGGCAATCAGTGAGTTTGATGTGATGGGGCCGACGCTGGACTACAACCTCGGTCTAGTCGAGGCGACGCTCAGCGAGGCCTCACCAAGGATCATCGAAATGGAGATGCAAGGTTTCTACCTGGTAAGGGAGAAGGGGATTCTTTCACGGGCAGAGGTTAGCTTCACAGAGGCGAAGCAGCTCTATGCTTCAGGGAGCTACGCTGAGGGATTCGATGCTGCGAAGAAAAGCTACATAGACGCAAGGAAGACACTCGGAGACCTCAACAACCTGTTCCTTGATGCGACGTCGAGCGTCTACATAATAATCGTGTTCCTCGCTCTTGCCTCCGTAACAGCGGGTTTCTTACTGGTCGACTCTACGAGACTGCAAGTTGCCCTGGGGGCTGGGCTATACGGGATATCCCTACTCGTTACGGGAGTCGTCTACCCGGGCACCGCTGCCACACCTCTTCAGGGATTCCTATTGACAAGCTCGGCCTCCTTTGCTGCGGTTGTGGTGGGAGTGATCTTCACTCCAAGACTAATAGGAGGCGGGAGAAGGGAAAAGGTGAGCCTGAGCGGGGTCATTGTGCCCGTCTTCAGAATCGCTAAGAGGAGCCTGAAGAGGAGGAGGCTGCGGTTCCTTCTCACACTTCTCTCACTTACTGTGCTCGTCATGAGCTTTGTAGGGCTAACATCACTCTCCGAGGGCTATGGATTGATGGTAGTAAAGTCCAGCTCCGTGACCCCCCACCAAGGGTTACTCCTACGCGCCTCTACGTGGACCGATGCTGAGCCCACCTTCATCACTTTCGTAAATTCCGAAGTGGAGTGGCTCTCAAGACAGCCTGGTGTTCTGGGGGTCTCGGTTAAGGTTGAGAACACACCTCAACAGAGGACCATCACAACGGTGTCGGGAAATAGGATCTACTCAATCATAGGCGTAGACTCCAAGGCGGAGTCTAATATTCTCCCAATCTCCAAAGTAATATCCGAGGGAATGCTCCCCGGCCCAGGCGGGGTAGCCCTCACCACCTCCTTAGCCACAAGTGTAGGGCTCAAGCTCGGGGACAAAGTTAAGCTAAGAGACCAGACCTTGACGATTGAAGGGCTGCTCGACGACTCATCTTTTTCCTCCCTGACCGATCTCGACGGGAGCAGGTACATCCCGGACAAGTGGGTTAACCTGAGCCCGCCGGGGGACCCGCCCTACTGGGAGAGGCAGATGACCCCCGCATCAGAGGCTGTCATTATAGACTCCTCCACCGCGAGCCTATTCCAAGTCCTCGGCGTGACAAGGATAGCGCTAAATGTCACCACTGATGGGCAAGACACGTTCGCTGAGAAGCTCGCGCTTGAGCGGGGCTACAAGGTGTGGTCGGCCTCTGGCTTGGGGGTAGTATTCGCTGCCCTCGGAAGTTATCTCGAAGGAAAAGGGCTACCCCTCATCATCCCCTGGGCGATAGTCGTCCTGAACGTAGTCGTCACTATGCTGAACTCACTCTTCGAGAGAAGGCGGGAGATCAGCATCCTTTCATCTGTGGGGTTGAACCCTGCTGAGATCGCGTCGATCTTCGTAGCTGAGGCGTCGATAACGGGCTTCATCGCGGGGGGCCTTGGGTACCTCGCGGGCCTCGCGTTCTACAAGCTCATGCCTTTACTCGGCCTCGCCCTCGAGGTCCACCAGAAGGTATCCGCAGTCTGGAGCCTCGCTGCGATAGGGATATCCATCTCAGCGGTGCTCGTGGGCGCATTAGCTGCCCTGCGTAGCAGCATTGTGATCACCCCCAGCCTGACGAGAAAGTGGAAGCTCGACGACTCGATGGGAGGCTTCAACAAGCCGTGGGAGGTACCAGTCCCTGTGAGGCTGGAACCCGAGGAGGTCGACAGTTTCGTCGGCTATCTGCAGGAGAGGCTTAGGGGACTCGAGAACGACCTGGTCAAGGTGACAAGTAATGTCACGGTCGAGGAGAGAGGAACGACAAAGATTGTGAAATTCATCTATAAGTCGTACCAGGCGACGACGGGAAACTTCTACACGAAGAACTCGGTCATCGTGGAGCCAAGGGAAGGCGCGTTCGTGGTGAGGCTAGAGTCAGCGGGTGTCCAGGACTATGCGCACGAGACAGGAAGCCTAGTACGCCTCATAGCGATGGAGTGGAGCAACAGACCCCGCTAGCCGACATGGGAGAATACAGGCTCCTTTTACATGGATCACCTTCCGAACGAAGACGTTTAGCGGCTTTTTCACATTAAATGAGGTGTTTCAGGTAAATCTCTGGGGTCCCCCTCCCCCCTGAAGTTTTATCCGCGCTCTATCTTCTCGACCCTGCCGTCCCTCATCCAGATGACACGGTCTGACGCCTTGATCATCTTAAGGTCGTGTGTTGCGGCTACGAGGGTAAGGCCACGTGTTTTGTTGAGCCCGTGAAGGAGATCTATGATCTCGGTGCCGGTGTTCAAGTCGAGGTTGCCAGTGGGCTCGTCGGCAAGGATTATGGTAGGTTCGTTGGCGAGGGCGCGAGCCATGGCTACACGCTGCTGCTGCCCTGCGCTAAGTTGGCTCGGCTTGTGGTTGAGCCTCTCACCAAGCCCGACGCTCTCAAGCAGCTTCTTCGCCTTCTTTAATCCCTCGTCGTGAGGGGTTCCTGCGAAGACAGTTGGGAGGGCAACATTCTCCAGTGCTGTGAGGACAGTGATCAGGTTAAAGTTCTGGAAGATGTAGCCAATTCGGCGACATCGGAGCCAGGCGAGCTCGTAAGCGTCGAGCTTGCTTATGTCGACGCCGTCTATCTCAACGATGCCCTCGGTAGGACGGTCAAGGCCACCTATCATGTTAAATAGGGTAGTCTTGCCGGAGCCACTGGGGCCAACGAGGCTGAGATACTCGCCGCGGCCTATCTCTAGGTCGACGCCGTCGAGGGCCTTAACAGTCTCCCCGCCAACATTATAGTACCTCTTTAATCCTTTCAGCTCTATAACCGAGTCAAAGCTCATATCTTAGTGCCTCCACTGGGTCCAGCCTAGAGGCCCTATAGGCTGGGTAAATGGTCGCAGCGGTGCCTAGTACGATCGCGAGGACTAGACTGGACACGAATAGGGTTAGGTTCTGCGTCACGGGCACCCTTAGTATGATGTCGAAGCCCGTTGTGAAGCCTGTCGTAAGAAGCGCCGCGACGACTCCCACTGCGTACCCGATGATACCGCCGATTATCCCCTGGAGCAGCGCTTCGATGAGGAACAGGAGTGTTATATGCCGGTCCAATGCACCGAGACACTTCATAGTTCCTATTTCCTTCACCCTCTCCTGGACGCTGATGAGCATCGCGTTGGTTATGCCAACGACGCTAACGGTGAGGGCTATTGCTACGAGCCAGTAGTAGGTAGCCTCGACGCTTAAGCTCGCTCCACCGAGGGTGGAGTAGGTCCTGTAGAACGTGTCGGTGAGAAGTAAGCTTGTGTAGAAGCTGAGGCCTAAGGCGATGGAGGCAACGTTCAGTGTGGATCGGTCCAAGCGCCGGAGTAGGTGGCTGTATCCTAGCCTAAAGGCCTCGACGTAGCCGAGGTGGACACGCCGCTCCCCCGATGCCATAGCCTATCAATCATTGTACTCATCTTAAAAAGTGAGTGGGCTAGTTGAGATCATCCTGTTCCCACTCCTCCTCGCTGTACCCCTCCTCGATCTCCTCGTCGTTCCATCCGAGGCAATCGTAGCAGAGGCACTTCTTTGTGTCCCCGCACTCGGAGCAATACTTGGCGCCGCACTCCTTGCAGTCGTGGAGCTCCTGCGCGTCCATGCCGCAGATCTCGCAGAGTGGCAATGCTAATCCCAACAGGAGGCGACAACGCGGAGGCTATAAACCTATTGAGTTAGGCGGCGGAGTAGCGCCTCGTCTATGTTTCCACCGCTGACGACGACACCGACGCATTTTCCCTCAAAGCGATTGGGGTCTTCCATGAGGGCAGCGATGCCTACTGCTCCAGATCCCTCAATGACCTCATGTTGGCGGATAAGCATAAGGCGGAGAGCGTCGACTATGGTGGCCTCCTCGACGTCTATCCAATCGTCGACGAGGCGTTGGCAGATTGGGAAGGTGACGCTACCCTGCTCAATCCCACCATGGAGCCCCTCTGCAACGGTGTCGTACATTGCGATGTCAATGATCTTGCCCGCCTTAACGCTCTCGTGCATGACGGGGCTCGCCTCGGTCTGGATGCCGATGACCTCGGCCTTTGTTGCACCCTTTATCACGGTAGCGATGCCGGAGATGAGGCCGCCACCACTTACAGGGACGAGGACCGAATCTAGTTCGGGGCCATCCTCAACCATCTCCAAAGCCACAGTGCCCTGTCCGGCTATGAGGTGGGGGTCATTGTAGGGACTGAGGAACGGCATTCCCCTATCCATACTGATGCTTTGGGCGAGGCGCTCGGCCTCCATATACTCGTCGCCGTGGACGGTTAAGTCGGCACCTAACACTCTGATGGCGTCCCTCTTCACCTTTGGCGTGTTCACTGGAACGACGATGACGACCTTGACCCCAAGCTCACGAGCCGCGTATGCGACGCCCTGCGCGTGGTTTCCTGAAGAAGCGGCGACGACTCCTCTCACTCTCTCATCAGGTGTGAGGAGAGCGATCCTGTTCGAGGCGCCTCTTATCTTAAAGGAGCCCGTTAGCTGCCGGTTCTCAAGTTTAAGCCAGACCTCGCCGT
>MEZF01000104.1:1128-2982 GCA_001774245.1 Candidatus Bathyarchaeota archaeon RBG_13_52_12 | reverse complement strand
CGAAGGAAGTCCTACGAACCCAATCCCCCATCCGCCGACGTGCCGCGTAGACGTCGCCGATTGTGACCATCGGGGGATGATGCGTCGAGTCCGTATAATAACCTAGACACTGGCAGCAGTGTGATTGGTCCTATGTCGTCTAGACGTTACACAAGCACTCGGGGTGATTGTTTAATACCGGTTGAAGTGAATGCCCAACCATGAGCGAGAAGTCCCCACTCGACCGCCTCCTGGCTCGCACAGACTTCAAGCCCTTCTCCGGTCGCCACGCCTTCCGTGTCCTCGAACTCTCCAGAAAGAAGCTTATGATGCCACCCGTCAGAGATGATGACGTCCTAAAGGCGGTCAGCAGCCTCGGCTTAATACTGGAGACGGAGGTTGCCATGATTGTGGCTATCCAGGAGACTCTATGTAAGAGATGCGGGAACTGTTGTAGTAATAGGGTTCACCTCAGGTTCCGTAAAGAAGAGCTGAAGGGCGTCGCCGACTACCTACATGTGGAGTATAAGCGGTTGAAGGATCAGCTAAAGGCGACACCGATGGGGGACGGGACATTCATCATAGCTCAACCATGTAGTTTTCTAAGAAACAGCCTCTGCTCCGTTTACCCTGTGCGCCCTGGAACTTGCCGCGGTTACCCCTCCACCGACCTACTCACTTCTATGGGGCGTGGCGCCCCATTCGACGGTTGCCCAATAGCCGATGATCTCCTAGCGGAGATCGTCGTGAAGAGGGCCTTGGAGGAGCAGATGTGGAGGGATCATCCAGAGGAGCTCAAGGCGATGGCGGAGAAGAGGAGGGTGGATCTGGAAAAGCTTGCCTCCCTCCCAGAGAGGGAAAGGATGAAGCTCCTTACTAAAGGCTACGCAAAGAACCTGCAGAGTAACACTCGTTAAAAATAGGTGTTTTTATTCCACAGCCGCCCGTTTAGACTATAGGTTGGATACCCGTTGAAGCGGATAATCCTTGACACAGATCCGGGCGTCGACGACGCCCTGGCTTTCCTCCTCGCTTTCTCCAGCCCAGAGATAAAGGTCGAGGCGGTCACAACAGTCGACGGTAACGTCGATGTGGAGAAGGGAACTCGGAACGCGAGACAGCTCCTCGAGTTCCTAGGGAGGGGTGACGTGCCTGTGGCACGGGGCGCGGAGCACCCAATGCTTAGGAAGATGGAGCACGCGGAGAAATTCCACGGCAAGACAGGACTCATGGACGCCATCCTCCCGGAGCCAAAAATGAAGATCGATACGAGGCGTGCGGCACAGCTCATCATCGACGAGGCTGGTAGCCTGGGAAAGGACCTCACGATCGTCGCCATAGGCCCCCTCACAAACGTAGCTACAGCGATCCTCGCCGACCCGACTATCCCTGAAAATGTGAACGGCCTCGTTATCATGGGCGGCGCCTTTGGCCTCACACCCTATGGTACCGGGAACGCCAACGCCGTCGCCGAATTCAACATCTGGCACGACCCAGATGCTGCTAAACTCGTATTCGATAGCGGTATTCCCACAACCTGCATTGGCCTCGACACCACAACCAACCCCGACTACAGGATGAGCAAAGCAATGTATGGTGAGATCGTAGCGAAGAAGACTAAACGATCAAAGCTCATCGAGGGACTCTGTGGGACGCTGGTGGAGAGGTTCAACGGCTTCAGCCTCCACGACCCCATGGCGATGGCCTATGTCGCCGATCCTACAATGTTCAAGACTGAGAGGCACAGGGTCGAGGTCGAGACGGTGGGAACCCATACCCTAGGCATGACTGTCGTAGACAGACGCAGGTTCCACCGTAAGGAGAATCAGGAAGATAAGCACGATGTCATAATCGAGGTCGATGCCCCCAGATTTC
>MEZF01000104.1:940-1111 GCA_001774245.1 Candidatus Bathyarchaeota archaeon RBG_13_52_12 | reverse complement strand
GAGTCGCTTTCATAGGCGCCCTCGGGAAAGACGAGATAGCAGATAAACAGCGAAGTATCCTCTGGGAGGAGGGGGTCGACGACTCTGGTCTACTCTTCGTCCAAGGGGAGGAGTCGGGACAAGCATACATCAGCATAGGCGGCGACGGTGAGAATGAGATACACACCTACT
>MEZF01000104.1:583-834 GCA_001774245.1 Candidatus Bathyarchaeota archaeon RBG_13_52_12 | reverse complement strand
AGCTCGTTGCCTCGCAGAGTTGTGCAGGGAGCACAGCGTAACTGTAATCTGGGATCCGGGAGTCTACGCCGAACTAGGTCTTGACGCCTTGATGCCGACGCTCGTTAACACAGATTACTTCATTCTCAACCACGTCGAGTACGAGAACCTACTTGGCACTAGTTCTGCCCACGAAATAGCCCAGAGGATGCATGAACGGGTGAAGGGTCTTAAGTGTATTATCAAACATGGCTCAGAGGGCTGCACCCTTA
>MEZF01000104.1:0-496 GCA_001774245.1 Candidatus Bathyarchaeota archaeon RBG_13_52_12 | reverse complement strand
GGGACGCCTTCATAGGCGGCTTCGCCTCCGCGAAGGTCGAAGGACTTGACGATACCGAGGCCCTTCGCTGGGGGAACGTCGGAGGCAGCTTCAAGGCCACGCGAAAGGAGACGCGGGGGGGGCCCACGAAGGCGCAGTTCACCGAACTCCTTGAGAAGTGGAGGCATCTCTGATTTGTCCAATAGCATCCGGGGATTCAAGCGTGTATCCGCTTATCTTGCTGAGAGAGGCATCGAGGCAAGGATCGTTACGCTCAACGAGTCGACGAGGACCAGTCAGCTCGCTGCCGACGCCCTTGGTTGTACAGTGGCTGAGATAGGGTCCTCCTCGACAGTAGCCTCACTCGCTTCGAGAAGGTGTGGGCAGCTGCTGGAACGCCGAACTCTGTGATGAACCTCAGAGTAGAGCAGCTGAGGGACATAGTTGGCGGAGAGCTTGTTAACGTAGCAGCCTAGTCGCACCTATCATTAACGTAGCAGCCTAGTCGCACCTATCA
>MEZF01000103.1:10456-12904 GCA_001774245.1 Candidatus Bathyarchaeota archaeon RBG_13_52_12 | reverse complement strand
CTTCCTCCACACCGCGTATGTTTACTTCGACAAGTCTATCGGGTAAGGGCCATGCTCCGCCGTGTACGACTATCACCGGATCCGTCATCTTGAACGGATACCAGATGGCTGAGCTGGATATAACAGATTATGCAGTTGGCTGAGACGTTTTTCATGAGAAACCTCCAGATCGCGCGCTTTGATGGGTCGTGTGTGATGAGTGGTGCAACTCGTTTCAGAATGTAATAAAATTGGTTTGAGTTCATAATTTTTCTAAGAAACATTATTCAAAACTCATTCTCCGCAAAGGCTTCAAGAGGAAGCGCCTTATCATAAATCAGCGGCCTCCGGTGCGTAATCCTCCATCCTATTTTCGGCGGTCGCAAATTGTCAACAGCGTGCTCGACGCCTGACCAGCGATGATTTTAGGCTCTCCGCAGCGTGCATTAAGGCAGCCACGCTAATCTAGGCTACGTAGTGCCTTCGCGGCGGAGGCGTCTCCCTGTTTCTCCGATGCGGCTATGGCCGCGTCGACGTTCACTGGCCGCGGCTTCTTTCCCCAGAGCCTCATGAAGTTACCTGAGTAAATCTTCTCAATCGACGAAGTTGGGAGGCTCAGGCCGATGAACGGCTCATCGTACCTCGTCAGGGCGTCGTCCGCTTCCTCTGGAGTGTGGTACTCTTCGCCGGTTTCGATGAACTTTCTGAGGAGCCATATCCTAGCCAGGTGCTGGGGCCTTGTGGTGCTCATGCCTATGTCTGTGCCGAGGAGTATCCTGTCCTTGTGTTCGATGAAGAAGCGTCTCCAGTCCTCGCGCCGCCTCGAGATGTTGTATAGCAGCTCTATGCCGGGGGTGAGGTCCAGGTGGGCGTTCCTGTGGTCGTGTAGGAACTCCTCCAGCCTCTCCATGTGGGGGCTCATGAAGAGGAGGTGGCACAGTACTATCCTGAGCCTGGGGTGGGCCGTCAGGACGTTCTCTATCTCGGCCCAGAGCTCCTCCATCGCCGGGTAGTCGTCCTTCCAGTAGCCCCAGCCCCTGACCTTCGCCCACTCAGGCGTCAGCTCCTGGTGCCAGAAGTCCTCAACGTCCCCCACGTGGCAGAGGACCGGGAACTTCTCAGACTCACAGCTCTCCCACAGACCCTCATAGTACTTTGAGTCGAGCGGCGTGTGCTTGTCCCTTGTGACTGGCTTAGACCCCATCTCGCCGACGCCGTCGTAGCCGAGGTCGATGAGGGAGCCGATGTAGCTCGGCCAATCGACCTTGAACCCCGAGGCGTCCCCGGTCCACGGCGCGTAGCCGCCGGCGTAGAATTTACCGGGGTACCGAGCCTTCAGGTAGAGTGCTGGGTTTCCCCCTCTCCCGAAGACGTACACCTGACTCAGGGGGGCATCCCTGACGACCTCAATTAGTGACTCCCCCTGTCTGCGCAGGCTCTCATCGTCGACATGGTTCCTTAGCATCCAGAGGTGCGCGTGGCAGTCGATGACCTTGGCGTCTGAGAACCCTGACGTCTCCATAGTTATCATTCATTAGATTGTTCGCGGGGTGAATAGCTTTTCTTGATTAGTAAGGAGGCGAGGTGAAGCGGTTAGCGCGCAGTGAATACCTTGACAAAACAAATTTTTTTAAATTAATCACTAGTGAACCTGGGTTTCCTAGATGCTGTTTTCGCGCGGGAAAAAGCTAGTGTAGCGCGCTCCAAGTATTCAATATTTATATTACATTACTTGACTGTTTCTCTCATGGGGAAGAAAATGGCCTCCCTCGTTTCTTATGATGACAGAATCCACAGGGAACAGTTCTTCGAGCTCAATGTGGGGTATTTTGAATACCTCAGAGATGCAGCTATGAAAAACTTGGGCGCTACAGGTTTTGTTAAGAATCCGCGAGAATATGTTAAGAGTGTATTCCCCGAATTCGCTTCAATCAAGCCTTATGAAGGAATAATCTACCTGCTGATGGTCGATGATAAGGCGGTTGGCATGGGGGCACTCAGGAAGCTGGAGGATGGTGTCGGCGAGATTAAACGCATGTTCATTCGGCCCGAGTTTCAGGGGAAGGGTTATGGTAAGGAGATGATGGTTAGGCTGATGGATAGGGCCAGGGAGCTTGGTTACTCCACGCTTCGTCTTGATACAGCATATTTTTTGGAGGCCGCTGTCCATGTTTACAAATCCGCTGGCTTCAAGGAGAGGGGAAAGTATCCTGGAACCGAATCAGAGGGGGGCCCCCATTATATTTATATGGAGAAGAAATTATAATGCGAGAAATCTCCCTTATGAATATTACCACACATTTGTTTTTTTTCCGCGCGAGCAACCCAGTGCGGTCTTGTAAGTCCCCTCGATGAACCAAGAAGCCACACTATTTGTAGAGTGGTAGTTCTCAATATCTGCCGCGATATCTGTTTCTGGGACTCGCATGGAGAGCGCGGAGACGAATCAAGTGGCTCCCTGGCATTTAT
>MEZF01000103.1:8908-10188 GCA_001774245.1 Candidatus Bathyarchaeota archaeon RBG_13_52_12 | reverse complement strand
CTTGACGTAGAGTTGGTTGAATTTGAGGCGCTCACCGTTCTCTGAGTCTCTTAACCGCTGATTTAGGCCCGACTCGCTCGTCAGGTAGCTCTCGAGCCTGCGCATCTGCTTAACTGTGAGTTCTCCTGACATCTTCAATCACTTAGCAGCGTCAACAATTAAGACTACTGCGCTTCCAGAGGGTGAACTACCACCCTACTTGTAGGGTGGCTTCTTGATTCATCGAGGGGACTTGCAGAACCGTACCAGGTTGAGCAGAGATCCCCTCTCCAACAGCTGAGGATAAGGCTATGAAAGCGCACGTGGGACTCTAAGAAGTGTAGAGCGTTCGGGAAATGATGCGGAGAATTGGATTCAAACCCATAACTCCGTGGAGATGCCCCCCGCAAATCCACCTTTTTTAAATTATACACTAGATAACTAGGTATTTTTTTACTTGAAAGCAACGCACGCGCGACTAATGGATTATCTCAACCCCTATGGCATTATCCTTTTTCTCGATCAACATCTTCATTGCTTCATCAGATCTGCCCTCAGGAATCTTGTGGGTGATCCACCTCAGTATATGCAATCTACCCTGAGCCATCATATCCAACGCATCTTCAACATTCTTCCTCCTGTCGGCCGTTACTCCCCATTCAGCTACTATCCTGCCTGCCTTATGCATCAAATCTGACACGTTTATCGTGAGGTCGGGATTCTCGTAGAGACCCATCAGATACAAGGTGCCAGCCCCCTCTACCCTCCTACTCAACATGTCTAAGCCCTGATTCGTCGCTCTTACGCTCCCAGCCGTGTCATAAACCACATCGACGCCATCCCCATCGGTTAACTCCCTCACCCTCTCAACCGCGTCTTCTTTCATTGGGTTCACTACCTCGTCAGCTCCCAGTTCCTCAGCCACTTTCACTCGGTAATCCACGGTCTCTGAGACGATGAGTGGAGAGACGCCTGAGAGTTTCGCAATCTCCAAAGTGCGGAGCCCTATGGGTCCTGCTCCGATTATTACAGCGGAGTTTCCAACTCCTGCTCCTGACCGTTTAACAACGCCTGTTACGTAGGCGAGATCAGTGGTCACAGCGGCTTCATAGTAGGAGACGTTGTCTGGAATCCTGTAAACCCTACCTTCATGATTGATACTGTACTCGCCGAACCCGCTTGGGAAGCGGCTGACCGTCTTTCCACCAACTTTGAAGTTTACTGAGGAGTGAGGGTTTGTGCAGTGTGCGGTATCCCCCCTCACGCAGTTGAAGCACTGACCGCACGGCGTTGAGCTAGCA
>MEZF01000103.1:8778-8892 GCA_001774245.1 Candidatus Bathyarchaeota archaeon RBG_13_52_12 | reverse complement strand
ACACCCTGTCGCCTGCCCTCAAGGTAGTCACTTTGCTTCCCACCTCGACAACTTCAGCCGCGACCTCGTGTCCGGTGCATGTTGGAATAGGGGCGAATGGGTGAAGTCCCTTGT
>MEZF01000103.1:7834-8703 GCA_001774245.1 Candidatus Bathyarchaeota archaeon RBG_13_52_12 | reverse complement strand
GTTCAACTTCGAACCACGTAAACTTGTTGGGCTCTGCGACTATCGGTGACTTGAATCTTACACCCATATTTTGTCCAGTTTACAATTATGGGGGGAAATCATAAAAGGTTCACTAAAACACGCGCGAGCGGCCTCAGCGGAACTCGGATAGCGTGCGCGATACACTCTGTAGAAGCGCTAGATCAACCATACAATCACGGTTGAGTATCGGGTGGAGCTCAGGATAAGGCTATGGCGTCATACACATTCGTTACTTTATATTAAATTCTCTCATCAACAGCCTCATTTCTTCAGGCTTAACCCAAGGCTTGTTAATGCCATCTTTATAATTTCCATTTTCATCGAAGAACAAAGGATTTTTCCTGTAATATTCTATAATCTCCATAACGAATGGATTACTTCCCCCCCAGCCAGGTCTTCCTCTTTCCCACCTTTCTTTTTCCATAGATCCAAAATGTGCCCACCAATTCATAACGTCAGTCAGCATCATCCCATCCAGAAAATCTAGGTCTATCAGCTTCTTCCTCTTAAGCTCGGCTAAGGCGAGAATTGACCTTCCGAAGGTGTTCCATGAAGCATAGAGGTCAGCATTGTTGCTTGGGTTATATTTTTGGTGGAAATCGTCATAATTGGTCCAATCCATGCTGTAAGAATCATATCTCATTTTCGAGAACTCCTTGGTATTCCAATGATCAGTTAACGACATGTAGAGCTGAGCCCTCCTCGTCTCCAGTTCCCTCGCCCTAGCTTCCTCGGCTCGCTTGTTAGAGATCATGTAGCTCCTGACGCCCACAACAGTGGCTATTGCAGCTGATGATACTCCAACTATCTGAACCAGCATGTTGATGGTTTCAAGCTCAACCAATCAA
>MEZF01000103.1:6517-7551 GCA_001774245.1 Candidatus Bathyarchaeota archaeon RBG_13_52_12 | reverse complement strand
CTATCGGCGATGCTTATGCTAAGCTGTATCTTCTTGTTTCTCTCCGCGGCCCTCATGTTGTACACGTAGTAGATCGCCGCCACCAATACTCCAGTTGCAGCCACCATATAGTAGGCTGCCTGAATCTCGGCTAGATCAACCAAACAATCATTCACCTGAAGGAGAGTCAGGTGGAACTCAGGATAAGATTATGGAGGGGTCACAAACTCCCCTTCATTTACTGGGAACATATCTTGAGAGCGTTTCAGGTATCCTATAGGAAGGATCTCTACTCGACTTGAGTCTTAGTAACTCATTGTTTAGGAATTCAAAATCCGATAACATGTCCTCTCCACCGTAGCGTCTCACCCACTCTGCGATAACATCCCTGAATTTACTCCATAGGAAGCAGGAATTAACGCCATCAATTTTGTAGATTACTTCGGGTTCGATCAGCTTCTCACGAACCAGCATGCCCAACGTGTTGTAGGTCTTCCATACGTTCAATCTCTTGGCAGCATTGTCCATGTTGTAGTCCGAGCCGTACTTCCTCTCGAAGTCGTCGTAGTCCTTCCACTCCATGTTTAGCAATTCGAAATATCTCCTGTGGCCTTCTTCGCTTAGCAGTTGGCTGGTTATGCTTGTCACGAACTGCAGCTTCCTCGTATCGAGGGTCTGCCTCATGTTTCTCTGGCTTATCATCAGGTTCAAAACGTAGAAGATGGCTGCAACGCACACTCCTAGGGCCCCAGCGATGTAGCTCACCGACTGGAGCAAAGTTAAGTCAACCATTCATTAATCACCTGATTAGAGTCAGGTGGAAGCGAGGATAAGATTATTGCACGTAAGATGAGGCTTATGCCAAACTGAATCTGGGTTAAGATTTTTCAAATATCTGGTGGAGATGAGGACGAGTCTATGGGCCCACACACAAACAACCCTAATCCACAAGCACCGCGCGCTCGAACTTTAACCCATTAAAGTTTCTTCAATATGTTGACGAGTTCCAGCGACCCAGAACCCGACCTTCCCCATAATTCCTCGAAGAGAGCTAT
>MEZF01000103.1:6232-6435 GCA_001774245.1 Candidatus Bathyarchaeota archaeon RBG_13_52_12 | reverse complement strand
CACTTCTTACCATCAATGATGATGAAGCTGAATGGAACATCCGCCTCACGATAGAGATCACCCACCTTCGGCAGGCCCTTAACGGCGTCCACGAAGCCCCACATGGACTTCGGGGATAGCAACATCTTCATCTTAGTGATCCTGCTACCCATTGTGGACCTCGACATCAGAACCCTGATCTTGACCCCTCGTTTCATTAACTG
>MEZF01000103.1:5968-6153 GCA_001774245.1 Candidatus Bathyarchaeota archaeon RBG_13_52_12 | reverse complement strand
GAGATGCGAGCCACGAGCTCCTCGTAGCTGACGATCTTCTCAATGTCCTTTCCGCGCTCACCCTTCAGAATCGGCCTTAGAACCTCACTTAGCGGTAGATTCTCCTCAATAAGACTCGTCACATTCTCTCTCTCAGCTGGGCTCAACACGCTAGACTTGTCGAGGCTGAGTAACAGCTCGAGCTT
>MEZF01000103.1:5494-5815 GCA_001774245.1 Candidatus Bathyarchaeota archaeon RBG_13_52_12 | reverse complement strand
CAGGTCCCTCACTGCCTTGGAGAAGCTCGATATCCCTTTCTCGGCGTAGGCGAATATTCGAATGGTGTCCATGTTTCCGAAAGCAGAGAATAGCTCGGCGCAGGCTCCGAGCTCCATCTGGTCAACAACGGATAGGTTTCTCTAACTGCACTGAGCCTGCACTTTATAATCCCTCATGGATCAATGAAAATGCGCGCGCGTTTGTATCAACCATCTTTTATCCTCTATTTACGGTCGTTTCCCTTCATGGATTTACTCAGTGCATATGTGTGGATTGAATTACAGTGAGCTGTCAGGTGGAACGACTAGGAATTTGAACTG
>MEZF01000103.1:5160-5399 GCA_001774245.1 Candidatus Bathyarchaeota archaeon RBG_13_52_12 | reverse complement strand
CTCTTATCTCGAATTTAACCTGGAGATCTATGTGGCCCGAAGGAACGTTAAGAGGGATTGTCTCATCACCTATTAGGGCGCTTGCTTCATCGATCTTCAATCTGATCTTCGTGAACTCTCCCACAGGCAAGTCTACTTCAGCCAAATTCATCGTAACATCAATTAGTAACAAAAGATCAAACTTTTTTGTCCCGCCTTCTATTGGTACCTGCGTCCATGTTCCTTCGCTGTCTTGTACC
>MEZF01000103.1:604-5145 GCA_001774245.1 Candidatus Bathyarchaeota archaeon RBG_13_52_12 | reverse complement strand
GTTATCCAAAGCTCTTTCAGATCAGGTACCGGTGCATCTGTTACCTTAACATCAAGAGTTCCCTTTGCATTTACCATGAACAAATTTGGTATTATCCCAAGAGATGATGAAAGGATTGTAGCGGCCAAGATTCCGATAATCCCATACACCAACACTTTACGACTTTCATACGCCATTATTCTTTTCACTCCTTTCATTCGACGATTATAATGATACAATGGGCACACTTAATGAAATGCAATTGAACACTTTGTTCAACTAGTTGTACAGTGTGCCTAAGGTTTCTGCTGCCAGACTCTCAACGTTTCGTACCATAAAATGAGTGTAGCAAATGCCATGGCTATCACAGCGTATACGCTGGATAGGTTCACTTCCTTGAATTGAATGAGGAAGAAGATCAACAGACCGGTAAAGAATGTTGAATACATGATAAATCTTGGGAGCCTAAATGTGCCAAGTTTCACGAACTCCGTGAAAATACCCACCTTGATTTCTCGGGCAACTTTATAGTCTCCACTCTCCTTTACGACGAGCCCCATCTCCTCGAGTCTTGCTAGGTGATAGGATGCTAAGGCTGGGCTGGAGAAGTTTAGCTTTCTTTGGATTTCACGTACCCCCATGGTTTCGTTCTTTGAACCCAGGATCGCCCAATAGACTCTCAGAGTGTTGCCTTTTAGTTGGCTTATCAGCTTCTCTTCGTCATCGTTGGTAGACATTTGGTTTATTCTCTTAGTTGATGGAGTCCAGTAGAATAGAATAGAAAACAACTATAAAATGGTGTTATTTGTGGGCTCAATCTGCAAACGGGCTGGAGGCTAGTATTTCAAGGACACAGTTATACTTCTTCAATAATAGCATACCAGAAGCGCGCGCCTAGGTTCCTTTTTACAGAACGTGGAGCTAAGGAGAGGAGGACTTTGCTGGTTAGCCAAGCTCCGACAATTAATTTGATCTCGACTTTATTTACACGCTCTAATCTAGGGCTTCTTTTAAGCCAAGATTAGGAGCCATATTATGACTCTTGCGCTTTCTCGGGCATCCAATAGATCCAGAGATTTAAGATAAATCTGAATAATAATCTCTACCCGTATTATCATTTTAGATTAACCAACCGACACCCGAGAACACATCAAGGTCTTAGACAGAACCTTTCGCCTTCACGCGTTGAAAAGTTGCGCGGAGTTAAAGACTATTAATCACGACAAGACGCATACCTCGATGGAGATCCCCGTGAAGAACAATCTACTACAGAATCTCGCGGATAAATCCATCACGAAGCAGGATCTTCTTCGAACTCTTGAAGGAGACTTCAGTATACTGCCACTAGTGATTGAAGGAGTTTCCTCTCATAAGGCAGCTGTCAGGTATGGGTGCGCATCTGTGCTGATGGATCTGAGTCGAGACCACCCGGAGAGGCTGTATCCATATTTTAGCTACTTCGAGGAATTGTTAGACAGCAGGTACAGGATCCTCACCTGGAATGCGTTGGCGATCCTGGCAAACTTAGCCAGGGTAGACGTTGATAGTAGGTTCGACGCCGTTTTCATAAAGTACTACAGCTTTCTAAACGACGAGTATATGGTGACGGTGGCGAATGTAGTCGGGAACTCGGGTAAAATTGCGTTGGCGAAGCCTCACCTCGCTCAGAAGGTCGCGGATGAGCTTTTGAAGGTGGATAAGATCTCGGTCACTCCGCACCTTACTGAGGAGTGTAAGAGAGTCATAGCTGAGGCAGCCATCGAATCATTCGACGTGTTCTTCAACCAGGTTATAAATCGTGATGGGATCATTGAGTTTGTGAAGAGCCAGTTGAACAGCCCGAGAGCCTCTCTAAAAGCCAAAGCCGAGAAGTTCATCAAGAAATGGGGCCACGCGCGCGATTCGCGTGTGCAAATAGTTAAAGAATCTGAGGTATGAGGAAATTAGAGATGGTGAATAAAAATGAGTAGCAATGCACTCAGGAGCGACCTGATCAATGAGCTGCCGAGCGGTGTGAAGAAGAACCTATCTCCTGGGGAGGAGGTGGTGCACTACCTTAAGACCTTCCAGATATTCTCAAAACCCGACTACATCATCCTCACGAACATCCGCCTCGTCTACTTCAACGAGAAGCACCTAAACCGCTACGACTTCAAGTCCGTACCTTTCCAGAAGCTGCTCCATATGGAAGCGAGTCGAGGAATCTTCCTATGGGGGGACATCTCGTTTGAGAACGAGGATGGGACGCTGATCCTGCTTAAGCTGGTAAGCCGCGGAAAGATGGAGGGTTTTATCGAAGCCCTAAAGATCGCTTACAATAACATAGCTGTGGAGCCCATCACCATAGAGTACAACAATAAACTGTTCGGTAGAGCCGCATGGGAGTTTAACAAGCCTAAGGAGATAATCTTTAGGCAGTCCTCAGACCAGACCAAACAACCCGATGATCCTCTAAACCAGCTTAAAATGAGGTACATCAGAGGCGAGATAACCGAGATCGAGTACAGGGATAAGCTCCGAGTCCTTCAGGGGGGATAAAAAAAAGGCACGCGAGACTTTACCTATCTGGTGCCTAAGGTGTAAGCTCAGCGCGAGTGCCTGATGTAATCCCACAGTAATTTTTAATGCGCAACTGACTCAACTCTAAGTCGAGTTGACCATCCTCCTCTTCAGGCTCGACCCCTATATGGGGGAGCTCGACGCCGCGGTGACGAGAGCCGAAGATAACTTCGTCGTCCTAGATGGGACGTGCTTCTTCCCTCAGGGAGGCGGACAGGCTGGGGACACTGGCGAGATATCCGGCTCAAAGATTGTGGACACGTTGAGCGACGGAGAAGAAATATGTCACATCACCGAAGGTGCCGCCCCCTTCAAACCTGGGCAGCTGGTCCACGGCGCAATCGATTGGCAGAGGCGCTACCGAATTATGCGTCTCCACTCGGCGTCCCACCTCGTCTACTACGTCATGCAGGAGGTGTTCGGAGACAGTTGCAGGCCCGCCTCCTCCGGCATGCTGGACGACGTTAAGGACCGCTCCGACTACCTCTTCGACGAACCCCTCGATAGGGGGAGGCTCGCGTTGGTCGAGGACAGGGTCAACCACCTGATAGCCAATGGGCTGCCAATCACACACAGCCTAGAGCCTGGATCCAAGGAGAGGCTCCTATGGAGGGTCGCTCCCTTCCCAGCCATGGCCTGTGGCGGGACCCATGTCCGGAACACAGCTGAGATAGGGCGAGTCTCATTAAGGCGTGGGAGCAAGCCTGGGAGGGGGAGGGAGCGAATCGAGTTAACGCTCGCATAAAATCCAGAGAACATTAAAAGTCGAGAAAGCAAAATCCATCGAGATCAAAAACGATTCCAAGCGCGCACTACGTAGTGGCTTATCATCAGATCTTCATAAAATCAGGGTGATTCGTCATAATGTGCTCTCAGGCTACATCTTCTCCGGCTTCTCGGAGTCCTCGGTGCTCAGCGCTATGCTGAAGTTCTCCTCCGTCTCCCTCCTGAACACGACCTTCAGCTCCGTATGCTCCAGGTACTCAGGATGGCCACCCACCAAGCGGAACGGCCGGTCGTGGCCAGGGTAATAGAAGTCAGGTTTCAGATCCTTCATCCTCGCTATGCTTCTCCTCGCCTCCTCCTCGGAGACGGTGAAGTAGTCAGGTAATCCACGGAAGTAGGATCGCAGAGTCGGCATCGCGTCGCCGGAGAATAGGATGGTTCCCTTATCCGTCTCAATGACCACGGATTGATGCCCGGGAGAGTGGCCCGGCGTCTCCACAACGCGCACACTATTCGAGAGCGACTTGTTGCCTTCCACAGCCTTGACCTTCATGTTCTCCAGCACCCTCCCAATGTAGCTTGGAGTTGCCCAGTCGTACCCCTTTATCGAAAGAGCGTGGCGGAGTTCCTTGGAGTTGATCACTACCTCGGCGCCGCCGAAAAGCTCCAGGTTTAGGACGTGGTCCCAGTGCGAGTGGGTGAGGATCACTGAGTCGATGTCCGCGGGCTTCAAACCCAGCTTCTCAAGCGAGCTCAGCAGCTGCCTCCTGTTCCCGAAATGCCCTGTGTCCAGAAGCGTGTTGCCTTCGTCGCGCACGAGGGCGACGGTGGAGACGCCGAGCGATACAAGATTAGTTCTAAAACCCGTGCCCTGGAGCACGACCTCGAATTTAGCCATCACATTCACTCCTCAAGTGGTACTAGATATAATCGTTTTTAGGATTAACTCCCGAGAAACCCAACGACTTCAGTCGTTGGATGAATCGGGTGCCTCGGGAGTGAAGTTGCTGAAGGTCACCTTCACCCTACTCTGCCCCCTCAACCAGGGACCCGCTTAAAAACACGGGCAAGCCAACGCCTCTTGATGCTCCTCTCCTACAAGTACCGCCTCAAACCATCAACCAAGGAGGTAGCGGCGCTTGAGGAGCAGCTACGGCTATGCCGGTTGACGTACAACAAGCTCCTCAACCACTCCTTTAAGGAGAGGAAGGCGGGCAGGGGAACCCCCACACAGTTCAGCCTACAAAACCTCCTGCCAGACATGAAAGCACAGGTGC
>MEZF01000103.1:262-456 GCA_001774245.1 Candidatus Bathyarchaeota archaeon RBG_13_52_12 | reverse complement strand
GTATCCCCAGTTCGGGTTCCAACTCAAAGCCAACATCATCTGCCTCTCCAAGATCGGTGACGTGCGGATCATTCAGCACCGGCCCGTCGAAGGCAGGGTCAAGACGCTGACGGTGACGCGGAGCAGGGCGGGGAAGTGGTACGCCGTGTTCGCCTCCGAGGTCGAGAATAAACCAATCTCCGGTAGGCTTCCTT
>MEZF01000103.1:0-133 GCA_001774245.1 Candidatus Bathyarchaeota archaeon RBG_13_52_12 | reverse complement strand
TGCGGGGCTCGATGAACCGTGTGAAGGCGAGGCTTAAATTTGCCCGGCTTCATGAACGGGTGGCATACCAGAGGCGTGACTTCGCCTATAAGACGGCGAGGAGCATCGTGAACAGGTATGAGACGATATTTGT
>MEZF01000102.1:9471-16726 GCA_001774245.1 Candidatus Bathyarchaeota archaeon RBG_13_52_12 | reverse complement strand
CTCCATCTTCACCTGAATCTAAACGAAACAGGGATATTTGTATCACGGGAATGTTAACCCTAGGAATTTAGCAACACGCTGGCGCGCGATCACGGATAACAATCAGGTGGAGTGAGGATAAGATTATAGTGAATTTATTGAGGTACGCGTGGAATCGATTGTGCTCCTTAGGTTCGTAGGCGCGAACTGTACTCGACATCGTTGAAACCAAGATTATAGATGCATCCTTTTTCATCCTCAACAAGTAGCTGTTAATCCTGCAGTCGAACAGAGCAGGTGTTTTAAGTCCTTTACTGAACATCAATCCGATTGAAATGCCAGAGCCGAAGAAGAAGATGAACGCTGAGGAGGAACTCAAAGATATTTACACGAGGCTCCACCCTCAGGTCCTCTCTGAATTTGAGGAAGAGATGCCCAAATACTGGGGCAGCAAGTGGAAGGCTAACACGAGTATAGGCAAGCTCCGCACAGTACTCGTCCACCAACCTGGTAAGGAGTTTCTTAGCGTCGGCAAGAAGACGCCCTGGCCACCTCACGAGGCTAGTTTGGCCGCGTGGCGCATGACCTTCAAGCCCAAACTTAAGGAGCTCGTTGATCACCACGAAAACATAGTTAAGGCATACAAGGACAACGGAGTCAAGGTGATCGTCAGGGATCCGGACCCATATGATCCACCCTATCAGGTTAAGGCAATCTACACAGACGACGTCTGCCACGCCGCAGTCTACGGCCAGGTCATCCTGCGCATGTATGACTGGATAAGGAAAGGAGAGGAAATTCCAACCTACCAGACGCTCGCCAAGATCGGTTGTCCTGTCGTCGGGATGGTCGCCGGTAACGGGATGGTTGAGGGGGGCCCGTGTGGATGGCTCGATGAGAAGCACCTACTTATCGAGGTCCATTACCCCCGCGATAACACCGCTGATCCTAGCATCCATAGAGCCAATGAGAGTGGCCACGAGCAGTACGCGCGTATAGTGAAGATGCAAGACCCTGAAGTTGATATTCGATTAGGCCCTGGCTACGGGACTCGTAAGGGCACCATCCACTACAGCATGATAGACCGCCACACAAGTGTCGCTGATCCTAGCTTCTATGACCCTTACCTCGTAGATTGGATGAAGAGGGAAATGAACTGGAACTTCATCACCCCTCCCGACGACCTTGTCAGTATCGACACCCGTGGCTTCAAGAAAGGCCCCGACACAGGGGTCGTGCTAGGTCCCATGAAGATCATGGTTCCAACGGGGAGACCGAAGAACGTAAAGTGGCTCGAGTCAATCGGCGTAGATGTCACTGAAGTCGAGTGCAGCAGTCTGGTTCGCCCGAGAAACAGTGGGAGCATACACTGCACCAGCGGGAGTCTTGAGCGCGACCAAGAGCCCTGTGACTAATCTTTTAACGCTGTTTCTCCTCAAGTACCACATTGACAAACAATGTGCCTTTATCGACGACTTCAGCCATCTGCTTGGCAATAGTCTTCTGCTCCTTCCTCACAGTCTCCATATTCAACTATCCACGTGCCTGGAGTCCTATGACTACCTTCCTAAGCG
Source organism: Candidatus Bathyarchaeota archaeon RBG_13_52_12 (assembly GCA_001774245.1). Taxonomy (GTDB): domain Archaea; phylum Thermoproteota; class Bathyarchaeia; order TCS64; family TCS64; genus UBA8941. Next base: position 15,173 of record MEZF01000102.1, on the reverse strand, counting down.
ACTTTGGTAACATGAAGATTAGCCCGTTAGGCTCCTTATTCTACAATGCGGGATGCATCATGACAGGGGCAGCAATTGTGGCCTTCTACCTTGGCATGAGTGATTGGGAAGCCGATGACAGGAGAATGTTATTACTCGGCGCTGCAAGGGTGCTAGGAATCGCCTCAGGGATCGCCCTCGCACTTATAGGCCTATACCCTGAAGACTATCCGTCGCTACACAGGTTCTGGAGCCTCGCCTTCTTCACGTTGAACTTCTTTTCGATCATCCTCATCAACGCCTCGCTTGTCGGGAGAAGAGACTATGGAAGACCAACGATGATCGTCGGTTTTGGACTCTCCATCGTGACGATGTTTTCATTTCTTACCTGGGGCGGCGCACCCTCGGTAGAGTGGTTCACGGTCTTCGCATCGATGACTTTTGCGGTACTCCTGGGCTACGACTCGTACAGGAAAAAAGGAGGAAATAATGTAGCTCCGTTTAATATTTAGATGACAGATTTAATCTGTTATATGCGCGCGCGAGGTGATTACCTTTAGCGACGCTAGCTTTTATTTCGTGTTTAGTGATGGATGTGTTTGCTCTGAAGGTCGACTCAATCTATTAAAAGGTTTTTCGTTAGTCACTGTAGTATTTGGTCTTCATCTCCGCCATCTTGCCACAGCTGAAGCGTCCCTCTGGGCATTTGCCTAGCTGGACGCAATATGGCCCGGCTTCTTGATATAATACGGGTTCGACCTCCCGAACCCGTTGGAGAATCTCCTCAGCCATCGCCCTGATCTCCCATTGCACCCTGTTGCAGAGTCGTAGGCCAAAAAAGTGCATTAGGCTTCTCCCATCCATTGTCATGAGGAGGTTAGTCTCGGTGGCGTTCGGGAGTATGAAGCGGGCGTCTTCTTTCGGCACGCCCTCGGTTACGAGCTGACTATAAGCTCTGCTCGCCTCCTTGATGAAGACTTCGAATTCATCTTCAGCTTTTTTGGTTATCGTGTGTGGGATGACGATGTGATCTTGAAGCTTCTTCACCTGTATGTACCTCTGACTTTGCTGACTGAAGCTAGCGACTCTGTGGCGAACGAGTTGATGGCTGCATGCCCTGCTTACCCCCTCGATGGCGAAGGTGAAGCAAATGTGGCCGAGGAACTCGCTCTCAGCAATCTCCGAAGCGGGCAACGAAGCCAATAGGTTGTCGCTCGAAGTGTGACTCAACAACTCTACCTTCATCTCATCCGCCTCGCGGACGTGTAGATTGAGGGGGCTACGCTGGAAATTGATTCAAGAAGCAACTTAGGGAAATCACCCCTCATAGCTTGGGATTCAAGAACGGTTCGCAGATTCGCGCTGACGAGCCACCGATTTGAGCTAAGCCTCGTAAATGTAAAGAACTTGTTTGTTAACAGAATCCTGAGGACCTCTCCCTCACTCGCCTCAAGAAACCAGTTCATCCTATTATGCTCAAGAATGCTCCCGTGCTGGACCTCTAACCTCTCTACTAACTCGGTTACCTTCTCGGGGTTGGTGGACAGTCTGTGAAAGAGTGTTGATGGTGCCGCCTCGCTCGTCGTCGTGAGCATCGCAGTGGCGATAATCGTCTCCACCGCGGGGGTTGAGGCGAGTAACCAGAGGTTCAACGGGTGTTACACCGGTGGCATACTGCTTTTCTTCGGCTTCGCCTTTACGTCAGCTGGGATGTCTATTGCCCTAACCACGTTCATCGAGTTTATCAAATAGACGGGGGTTCCGTCGGGCTCGAATTGTTTGAGCCTCTTAACCCCCCTGACGATCAGTTTGACCTTGAGCTTTGTTCCGTCGCTAAGCTGGTAGACGTTCCAGTGTTCCTCGACTTCGGTGAAGTCGAGGTCGACACTATCCGCAAGTGCATCTGTCGGTATAGCCATAACAGTACCCAACCAGATTAATAGGCGTCGTATATTTCATCTTTAGCCCAATCTGAGGCGTATGATCTTCTTTGCGCTCTCGCAGCAGAGATCAGCGAGGCCAAGCTGCGTCTCGAGGGCTTCGATCTTCTCGATCCTGCTAGTAGTAGCAGGTTTAGATGGGACGGCTTTGCATCCCTCTACCCTGTGAGCGGTCAAGGAGTAAGTACCGATCACTCTGGCTCTGTTTTCGATCTCAACCTTGTCTAAGCCGATAAGCGGGCGGAGGACGGGCATAGTGACAGCGGAGTCGAGAACATATAGATTATCAAGTGTCTGGCTAGCTACCTGTCCCAGACTCTCACCTGTAACTATCGCTTTAGCCTTCTTGTACCTACTAAACTCCTCAGCGATTCTATACATTGACCTTTTACACAGGATACAAGTGAATCGTGGCTCGGGGGACTCCAGTATACGTTCCATTATGAAACCCATCGGTGCTGAGTAGAGTGAGAATCCCTCGACGGGGACGTATTTGATCATGCTTCTGGATGCCTCTTCAGCCCTTCGGAGGTAGCTCTCCCCAACGTAGGGGGTTTGGTCCATAAAGAGTGGATAGACCTCGACCCCACGTTTCATGGTAAGCCATGTAGCAACTGGGCTATCGATGCCCCCGCTGAAGAGAGAGACAGCTCGACCCTGGGAGCCATAGGGGAGTCCCCCGACACCATTCACCACGGCGGAGTAGATGTATGAGTTTTTATCGCGTACTTCGATGCCAATCGTCACGTCCGGGGAGGTAAGGTTCACCCTAACGCCTCTATTCTTGTAGGCCTCTAATATAGCGGCTCCAGCTTTCACAGCCACGTCCCGACTTCCATAAGGGTGTTCTCCAACTACCTTAGGCCTCACGGCGAAGGAGTTGCCCTCTTTCAAGGAGTGGTCGGCTACATCAACAGCCAGGGATACAACTTCATCAAGACCACTGCTGGCCTCCATGGAGGGGATGGCGTGAACAACTCCGAAGACTTTAGCAACTATCCCAGCTGCCTCAGGCGGAACACCATCAACTATAATCCTGCCGAATTGTCTCCTGGACTTCGCCTCGTTGTAGCCCCCCTTTTTCAAGGTGTAATCGATCTGAGTAGCGAGTTTCCTCTCAAGTGTGGCGCGCACGTATCGGCTCTTTAAGGCTATCTCGTTGTAGGCTGCAAGTATGGGCATTTCAATAGGCTTTACTCTATGGAGCCTGATAAGTTGCGCGGGATACTCTTTTAAAACGTGAGCCTCTTCACACTCTACAGGGTGCAGTGAATTGTCTTTTTGGGAGGAGTGGGAGAAGCGTAGAAAACGCGGCTCGCCATTCATCTTCCCCGACCTAGAGAGGATGATCGAGGAGATGGAGAAAGAGATGGCTGATGTCTTCAAGGAGTTAGAAGGTCAGATTCCCGAGGACTTGGCTCAAGAGCATATTCTCCCGGACGGATCTGTGAAGAAGGAGTATGGTCCCTTCGTCTACGGCTACTCAGTTAAAATTGGACCCGATGGTAAACCGGTCGTCCGCGAGTTCGGTAACATGAAGCCCAACACGAATGTTGGGGAGGATAAGAAACCACTTAGTCTCCAGGAAGCGAGGGAGCCCCTCGTTGACATCATCCAAGAACAAGACCAGATAAAGATAATAGCAGAGCTTCCGGGTGTCGAGAAGGAGGACATACAGCTCTACGCTACGGAGAGGGCGCTGACTATCGACGTCACTAGCCCCGATCACAGATATCACAAGGAGTTGGAGCTCCCCTTCGAGGTGGATGAGGACTCAGCTACGAGTACATACCGGAATGGAGTCTTAGAGACGGTCATCAAGAGGAGGATTGAGAAAGGTTCGGGGCGGACAATAAAGATTCAGTGAAGCACCTAAGTAGCAACTTTAACCCACTTCACACGTAAGCGCAAATGCTTAGCGACGACCACTACGAATTCATGTAAACGTTCAAAGATCATATCCACGCGTGATGCGCACGCCATTTTTTTGTCCCAATTAAATCGCTTCACCCTCTTGCTCCGATGAATGTATTAAGAGGTTAATGTACGAACAATGTTGTTGTGTTAGTTAGATGAGTCCAGAAGGCTTCCCCAGGGTTCTGCCCATGCGTCAAAGGGCCAACGTTGTGAACAAGGTGCTCGCGGATCGCCTAGAGACGGTGCTGCCCGTGGCAATGCGAGAAGCAGGCATCGACATGTGGCTGATTATCTGCCAGGAGGATAACCTGGACCCCGTCTTCGAGTCCATAATACCAATGGACACGTGGTGTCCAATACTGCAGATACTAGTCTTCTACGACAGAGGCCCCGAGGCGGGGATAGAGCGGATTAACCTGTCCATGACGGACACTAAGGATTTATACAAGACGCCCTGGCCTGGGAGGAGGCACCACAGCGAGCAGTGGGCTCTACTGCGTAGCATCGTGGAGGAGAGAGACCCCCAGCAAATAGGTATCAATGTAGGGCACGTGCAGTGGGCCGCAGGGGGGCTTACCCACAACCTGTACAACCAGCTTGTGAAAGCGTTGCCATGTAGGTACATTAGCCGGCTCGTCTCGGCAGAGGCGTGCGCCACCAGGTGGCTGGCTACTCTAAGTGACGAGGAGGTGATCCTCTACGAGCACGTCATGGACGTGGCTCACGCGTTGATAGCGGAGTGCTACAGCCGCGAAGTAATTGTACCGGGCGTGACCACGGCACAGGATTTAGAGTGGCATTACTGGCAACGGTGCGCAGACATGGGGATAGAGACTGCGTTCAAACCTAGCTTCTACCTCATTAGGAGGGGGTCAGCCGGGCAGCTCTACGGGGGTGTAGACCCTGTAATTAGGGCCGCGGACCTCATCAGGTGCGACGTGGGGATCAGGTACCTAGGCCTCATCTCGGACCACCAGGAGTGGGCATACGTGCTTAAGCCAGGAGAGAAGGAAGCCCCAGAGGGGCTTAGGACACTGATGGCTGAGGGAAACCGACTCCAAGACACGTTTATGGCAGAGTTTAAGCGAGGACTCACAGGGGATCAGCTCCTCCACAACATACTTAGCAAGGCTAAGCTGGAGGGCATCCCCAATCCGAGGGTGTACAGTCATAGCTTGGGGCGACTCCTCCATGAGACTGGACCCCTCATCGGGTTGCCCTGGGAGCAGGAGAGGAACATTGGCCGCGGCGACGTACGACTGGAGACTAACTACGCGTTCACAATGGAGCTGTCCGTGGAGGGGTCTGTTCCAGAGTGGAGTAGCGAATCCTTGAGGTTCGCATTAGAGGAGGACATGGTGTTCACAGCGTCTGGGTGCCGGCTGATGGGCGGGAGACGGAACGAGTTTTTCCTGGTCTAAGCCCCAGCGCATACGCGCATGTAACATGTATGAGAAAGAATGAGCATGTGTAAAAACAGAATAGGCAAATGATTTATAGAAAAAGTCCCGAACCACAAACGGTGTAGACTTGAAGCCCCTGAGAGGAGTAATCTCGCTGCCACCCACACCCCTGACGAGGAAAGGTGAGGTAGACCTAAAAGACCTGAGGAAGGTCATAGACTACCAGTTTGAGAACGGCTGCAATGGAGTCGGCGTCCTCGCTGGCATAGGCGAGGGATACCTAGTGTCGACCTCCGACTGGACTAAGGTTGTTAAAGCAGCCATAGACCACATCAACGGGAGGGGCCCCCTCATAGTCGGCTGCGCCGCGATGGGAACCAGCCAAGCTATCGAGCTCATCAAACAAGCAGCTGATCTGGGCGCAGACGCCATTCTCAGCTTCAACCCCGTAGGCTACCGAAGA
>MEZF01000102.1:9334-9441 GCA_001774245.1 Candidatus Bathyarchaeota archaeon RBG_13_52_12 | reverse complement strand
TACCGGTTCTGTGGCGCAGACCCGTGGACCCTCCGCTACATACTCCTAGGCTGCCAGGGGATAATGACCGCCACCGCATCGGTGCTTCCCGCTGAGAACGTCGAGCT
>MEZF01000102.1:7604-9016 GCA_001774245.1 Candidatus Bathyarchaeota archaeon RBG_13_52_12 | reverse complement strand
GTCTAGGTGCGTGTTGGATGACCCACGGTTAGGAGACTCAAATAAGACTGAGACAGCACTTCAGCCTGCATGAGGATTTAGTGAGCCGACTTCACATAATCGTGGTTTGGCCTGATGAGACGCCTATAAAGTCGATGAGAATGAGCTTAGAGGACGCGATACTAAACAAATAGAACTTTGAAGCGCGCACGAGATGGATTTCTTCCTATTGAGATAGGTGACTTAGTTCTCCTCAAATAGATTCTTCATCTACACATTTTCTATGTTTCCAAAAACCGCTTATGAGAAAAAATAGTCAACACCGAGCTCGAGGAGGGTTACAACGAGTGCTGAGAACTACTAGGGAATCTATATAACCTTGGAGCATTCATTTAGTGTTAGCCAATGATGTGAAGGCATTAGGGCGATTCGTGAGCGATCAGAGTTACACTGAGGCTAAACCGTGCGAGTGCTAGAAGCTCTTACTGCTTCTTCCTCTTGTATCCCGCGGGCAAAGAAACGGCTTTTCTCTCCTTTGTAGCCATCTTCTTCGCTCTCATCAGTTCTTTGTGTTTCCTGACACCCTCGATCTTGTCTGCTTTTCTCTTGGTTTTGGACATGTTTGAAACTTCCTGGCAGATTGAGGCTATTGAGTGTAATTAATGTATGTATTTTTGATTTGATGATGAGTGACTCAGAAATTAGTTCTGATCCTCGTCTGGCGCGAAACTGAGAGTATTGAAACTCTCAACAGTCGCCTCGATGAGCTTCTTGTTCTCAGCCACCAGCATGTCTGCTTTCTTTTGCGTGTCGGCCTCAGCGTAGAGCCTGAAGATTGGCTCGGTTCCACTCGGACGGATAAGTATCCAGCTTCCATCACCGAAGATCAGTTTCAATCCATCCATTGTATCCACACGTGGTGCTGTGACCCTCTTCCTGAGAGCTTCGAGAACCAGGTTCTTGACGGCGTCGGGACACTTCACGCTGTCCTTTGCCTGGGAATATCGTGGAAGTGCATCAACGAGGACGCTGAAGGGTTTCCCTCGGTTGGACATGATGTCGAGGATGAGGCTCATTGTCATTGAGCCATCCCTCACAGGGTGGTGGAGGCCATAGAGTACACCGCCGGTCTCCTCGCCGCCGAAGTCGATGCCCTGCTCCACCATTGTTCGGCTGATTTCAACGCTGCCAACTCGGGTCAGGACGACGCTACCCCCTCCCGATTGAACAACGTCTGTGATAGCTTTACTGGAACTAACAGGCGTAGCGACCCGCGCTCCCCTGTGTTTCGCCATATACTCTGTAGCTATGAGGGCGACTGTGCGGTCTCCCCAGAGAACCTCCCCATGCTCGTTGAGGAACATGCTCCTGTCAGCGTCGCCATCAAAGGCAACGCCCATGTCTGAGCCAGTCGCTCTGACGAGCTCCCTGAG
>MEZF01000102.1:7224-7562 GCA_001774245.1 Candidatus Bathyarchaeota archaeon RBG_13_52_12 | reverse complement strand
GAAGCTACCATCAGGCTCAGCGTTCACCGAGTATACCTTGCAGCCGAGGCGTTGGGCTATTTTTGGAGCGACCAATGTGCCTGTGCCGTTTCCGGGATCGATGGAGACCTTAAAATTTGCTTTACTGATCCTTGCAGTATCTACGTGTGATAATATGGCGTCGATGTAGATGGGTAATACGTTGAGGTGTCTGACCTCACCGATTCGATCCCATCTCGCAGACTCGGCACCACCGGAAAAGGTGAGCTTCTCGACTTCGTCCTCGACTGATCTGGGTAGCTCGACGCCGTCGGCGGCCATGACCTTGACACCGTTGAATTGAGGCGGGTTATGGCTAG
>MEZF01000102.1:3057-7204 GCA_001774245.1 Candidatus Bathyarchaeota archaeon RBG_13_52_12 | reverse complement strand
TCCAGCTTAAGGTGCTTGACAGAGTATTGGAGGGCGGGGGTTGGGAGGATGCCGAAGTCGTGTACAATGCATCCTACTGAGAGTAGGCCTGAGACTGCGGCGTTCTTGAACATTTGGCTGGTTGTGCGGAAATCCCTACCGATGGCGATATCCTTTCCCAGGATAGATCCGCATGATGCCGAGAGGCGTGTGACGAGCTCAACGTTGAACCCCTCATTTGCCACGCCTCGAACACCGTTTGTGCCGAAGAGCCTGCCCAATACATTGCCTCCTAGATCAAGGACGCTTCACTCCCCTAATGTTTTTTGTTTCTCTTAGACTACGCATATACGAACACCTGAAATCACGCAAAGACCCATATCCTCACAGGGCATGGAGCTTGTATATGTCTGCGAAGAAGAGGATACAGCCCCACATAATGTGTGGCGTCGGAGACGTCGCTGATTATGTTCTCCTCCCAGGCGACCCGAAGAGAGTCGAAAGGATCGCGTCCTTCTTTGATGAAGCGAGGAAGGTTGCAGATTATAGGGGATTCATAACCTACACCGGAAAAGTGGACGGCATAGGCATTACCGCTTGCTCGACAGGGATCGGCTGTCCCTCAACAGCGATAGTAGTGGAGGAGTTATCCAAGTTAGGCGCCAAGACGCTCATTCGGGTGGGCACAACCGGTGCTCTTCAACCATACATAGACGTCGGGGACATCATAGTAGCAACGGGGGCCGTGAGGAGTGATGGAACCTCAAGGGAGTACATGCCAATCGAGTACCCCGCGGTCGCGGACTTCGACATCGTCTCCGCGCTTCTCATCGCATCCAAGGATAGCCCTATCAAGGTTCATAGAGGCATAATTCAGAGCTCAGACGCCTTCTATGCTGGGAGCACCGATACATTAAGCAAGCTCGCTGAGGGCAACGTATTGTCCATCGAGATGGAGAGCTCTACCCTGTTCACGTTGGCGGGCATTAAGCGAATAAAAGCCGGAACCATACTCGCCGTCGATGGTAATTTGGCGAAGAACATCAAGAAGGGTGAATTCGATGAGAACGAGAAGACGGGGGAGCTAGATGAAAGAGTGCAGAGAGCAATCGACGAAGAGATAAAAATAGCCATAAAAGCCGTCAAGCTCCTCGCATCTAATCAATCTTTTTCATAGGGTTTGTAGTCACTCGGTGGCTTCGTCTTCCTAACAACCCCAGCCAACACTATCACAGTGATGATGTATGGCAGCATCAAAATGATTTGAGGGGGGAGGATCCCCATGGACTGGAGCCTCATCTGAAGTGCGTCCGTAAAACCGAATAATAGGCTAGCGCCGAATGCGCCGAGGGGTATCCATCCTCCAAAGATCATGGCTGCGAGTGCGATGAACCCGCGTCCCCCAGTCATACCCCAGGAAAATATGCTAAGATGAGCGAGCGAGAGAAACACCCCGCCTAATCCTGCCAACATGCCACTCGCGATGATTCCGATGTACTTCATCCTGAATACGTTTATCCCAGCCGTGTCCGCCGCAGCGGGGTGCTCACCGACGGCCCTGAGCCTCAGACCGAATGGGGTCTTGAATAGGAGAATCTGTGCCAGAAGAACTACTATTATCATGAGGTAGACTAATGGGGTGTGTGAGCCGATGATCTTACCGATCACTGGAAGGTCAGTTATAAATGGCAGGTCGATGACACCTAGGGAGGCAACACTCCCTGAGGCGCCCCTAGAGCCCCACACGACTTCACTAGCATACGCTGTGAAGCCGAGAGCGAGTATGTTGATTCCTGTTCCACTTACGATCTGGTCTCCCTTTAATGTCACAGTTAGAAAAGCGTGCATCAAGCCAAGAAGCCCTCCGACTACAATTGCACCGAGCACACCGAGCCAAGGATTAGCCGTATAGTAACTGACTATGACTCCTGAAAAGGCTCCCATCAGCATCATCCCCTCGAGGCCGATGTTTACGACGCCGACCCTCTCGGAGAAGATTCCACCCAGAGCGGCTAAGGCGATAGGGGTAGCCATCCTGATCGCGGCAGCGAAGAGACCCACATTTATTATGTCGAATATATTCATGCCTTTGACCTCCGCCTCACGAAATATCTAAGAAAATGAGGTGCAGCCACAAAGATGATCACCAACGCCTGTAATATGACGACGATGTCCAAAGGCACATGAGTGGCCCTTGTCATCAACATGCCACCACTCCTCAGCGCCCCGAATAATATGGCAGCCAGTAGCACTCCTAGGGGGTTGAGGCCCCCCACCAGTGCAACCGCAATACCGTCGAAGCCGTAGCCAGGTGAAAATCCCTGAATGAATCTATTATGGACACCCAGGATCTCCCCGGCCCCCCCTATTCCGGCTAAGGCCCCGCCAAGGATGAGAGCTAAAACCATGGTTCTCTTGACATTTATTCCACCATTTTCAGCTGCTGATGGGTTCAACCCCGAAGCCCGTACCTCGTACCCAAGGGTCGTTTTCTGGAGAATATAATATATGACCGCTGCCATGGCCACGGCCACCAATATCGAGACCGATAGCTGAGTAGGTGGAAGTATGCGTGGAAGCTGAGCTGAATCGGCGATGGGTACTGTCTGTGCTACCCAACCGGGTGCTTTGAAGGGATAATTGACAAGATAGCTGGTCAAGTATGTGGCGATGTAGGTGAACATCATCGTCGTGATTACCTCGTGTGCACCGAATCTAGCTTTCAAAATCGCTGGGAGGAAACCCCACACTCCACCGGCGAGAGCGCCTGCGAGTACCGCAAGTAAAATGTGTAGCGGTGCCGGCAACCCGCTAAAGGATATGCCAACGATCGCCGCGGCAAACCCGCCCATGATGAGCTGACCCTCGGCTCCGATGTTAAATAATCCACTTTTATAAGAAAACAGGAAAGCGAGTGCAGTAAAGATTATCGGAGTAGCCTGCGTCAAGGTCTGACCTACGCCGTATACATCTCCGAATGCACCCATTATCAGGGCAGAATAGACATCGATGGGTGAGTAGCCTGTAGCGATGAGCACGAGTGCCCCAACTAGAAAGGCGGTGGCAATCGCTAAAAGTTGAGGAACGATCCTGAGAAGACCTGACCTAAGGACATGCATTAGAGAAGCCCTCGACTTATCGTTCGTCATGTTTTCACACCAGCCATCAGGAGACCAAGGTCTTCCTCACTTGTCATTTCAGGATCCTTCTCTGCAACGATTCTTCCCTCATATATCACAGCTATCCTGTCACTCAGTGCACGTATCTCATCGAGGTCAGCCGAGATCATGAGCACCGCGCACCCATTGTCCCTTATCTCGACTAGTTTACCTCGGACAAACTCGGTCGCGCCTATGTCGAGTCCTCTTGATGGCTGATATGCTATAATTAGGCTAGGTTCCCTGCTGAACTCACGCGCCAGAACCACCCTTTGCTGGGTGCCACCAGACAGGTTTCGAGCCAGCGTATCCCTACTGGTGGCGCTGATTGAGTAATTCTTTATCATGTCATCCGAGTATTTTGCGGCAGTCTCATAATCGATGATGAACCTATTCTTGGAGAAGGGTGCGTGACCCTGGCTGCCAAGGATCAAGTTATCCATAACCGAGAAATCGAGGATCAGGCCCCTCTTAATCCGGTCCTGGGGAACATGGGAGATTCCGAGCCTGATCCGGTCCTCAGTTGATAGTTCGTTGATTTTTTTGCCATTTAGCAGAATGTCGCCTTTTTTTATTCTCCGTAGCCCCATTAAAGCTTCAACCAGTTCACTTTGTCCATTTCCATCGACACCTGCGATGCCAAGAATCTCGTAGGATCGCACTTTGAGGGACATGTCTCTTATGGCTGGGAGGTTTCGTTCATCATCGACTTCAAGCCCCGTTATCTCAAGAATGTTATGCTGCTCCTCCACAGCCTTCTTCTCGAACGTCTCCATTAGTTGGCGATCAACCATCATCCTTGCGAGTTGAGAAAGGCTGGTCTCTTCTTTATTCACTGTCCCAACGGACTTGCCCTTCTTTAACACGGTTATCTTGTCACATATTCTAAGAACTTCTTTGAGTTTATGCGATATCAGTATGATTGTTTTGCCCTGCGCCTTCAACTCGATCAATGCTTTGAGTAAAGTGTCGACTTCTTGAGGGGTCAAAATAGCGGTTGGCTCGTCCAA
>MEZF01000102.1:1889-3033 GCA_001774245.1 Candidatus Bathyarchaeota archaeon RBG_13_52_12 | reverse complement strand
GAGGGCTTTTAGTATCTCGACCCTCTGCTGAACCCCCACGGGGAGAACGTCGATTGCAGCGTTTGGATCTACCTCGAGGTTGAATCGATTACTGAGTTCCTCGACGCTTTTGTGTGCATTCTCCAAGTCTAGAAATAAACCATTTTTGACAGGTTCATTCCCGAGGATAATATTCTCTGAAACGGTTAAGCTGGGCAGCAACATGAAGTGCTGATGAACCATCCCGACGCCATGCCTGATCGCCACGGCGGGGCTCTCCATAACCGTCTCCTTTCCATTTATCAAAATCTTGCCCTTGTCGGGTCTATGCAACCCATAAAGTATGCTCATTAACACGGTTTTACCTGCGCCGTTCTCACCGAGCAGGCCGTGAATCTCCCCCTTTTGCACAGTAAAATCTATGTTATCGTTCGCAACCAGTCCCGAGAAACTCTTAGTTATCCCTATCATCTGGACTGCTGTGTCCAATGTGTGAGAAAAGGAGGGGAAAGGAGAGGGTTTAACACTTTGCTTAGCTGAAGCCACTGGGTACGATTATCTCCCCCATGACTATTTTGTCCTGAGCTTGCAGCAGTTTGTCCATCACCGCAGAGGATATTGGGGGGTGAGTGAAATTGAAGAAGGTCTCCCAGAACCCTACTTCCTCGGGTAGTCTGCAGCAGCCGGTCCAGCCCTCCTTAACACCATTATTGTAAACTCCGCCTTTGAAAGTGCCAAGCAACGTCTTCATAACCATCTCGTAGACTGCTATATCGGTTCTCTTCGTAGCGCTCGCAGTGATCTCGGGGTATAGGTAGCATTGACACGCGTCGACTCCGTAAGCCTTCACACTCTTCTCGTGTGCAGCTTCAAGAGCCCCTAGGCCACTCTTTCCACCAGCTGCGTATAATGAGTCTGCTCCCTGCTCAATTAAGCTGATTGCGAGTTCCTTGCCCTTCGTAGGGTCGCCCCAATCGCCTACAAATACCGGGTCAAGTACAGTGATTGTGGGTTTCGCCCACTTTGCGCCTGCCGCAAAACCTACAAAAAAGTCCCTGATCAGCGGGATGTCCATTCCTCCGACGAAGCCCACCTTACCCGTTGTAGACTGCATGGCAGCGATGACGCCGACTAGGAAGGAGCCTTCATTAGCCTTGAAGAGAAG
>MEZF01000102.1:0-1790 GCA_001774245.1 Candidatus Bathyarchaeota archaeon RBG_13_52_12 | reverse complement strand
TCTTAGGACTCGTCAACTTTGTGATCTGAGCCTGAGCAGCCGCAAGACTCGCTTGCGCGGTTGTAAGCTGGCCTTGAACAGCAGTCTTATCTGTTTGAGCCTGTGTGAGGGCGCCTTTCGTTGTCGTCAGTTCAGCTTGTAAGGCATCATACACGGTTTTCTTGACATAATCCGCCACCTGCAGTGGTGGATTCAATGCTGGATAAACAACCCAGCCAATTCCTACACCTATGACCAAACCTACGATGATGAATGCGACTAGTTTCTGCGTCTGAGACATTTCACGACCTCAAACGATCGTAACTTATTCAATTACTTAAAATCTCTCATCAGGCGCGTATTGAGTCTTATAAGGTTGTCTTTTCTCCAGCTCTACCTGACTCAACTGTAGATGGATTCGCTAGAGAATACGCGATCCACTTACAACCAAACTAGGACCAATTAAACATCCATATATTCGTTCGTCGAGACGCAAGTCTGATGGACAAGGCAAGAAAGATAGGGATCAATAAACTTCAGACATCTGAAGAAGCAGAGATCTGCGCGAGGATGATGTCGGGCTCAGAGCCGTATATCACCCTCAGGAGGGACTACGAGTCTTCGTTAAAAATGATTAGCGACCCTTTGCGGGAAATCTATGTGGCTAGGTCGGGTGGCGAATTGGTCGGATTCATCATCATAGTCATGAGAGGAGCCCTGATTGGCTACATACAATCGATATGCATAGCAGCTGAGTGGAGGGGAAAGGGAGTCGGCAGCGAGTTAATGGACTTCGCGGAGAAAAGGATACTTTTAGAGGCGCCTAACGTGTTTCTCATGGTCTCAAGCTTCAATAATGGCGCCAAGAGGCTCTACGAGAGGCGCGGGTATAAAGTCGTGGGAGAGTTGAAAGATTTCATCGTATCGGGGCACTCTGAGGTCATAATGAGGAAGACTATCGGCCCCGCAGCTGATTTCGTGAAAAGACAACTGCACATAACTAGTGCACGCCTTTTTATTTAGAAATCACGCGCGTGACCTGGTAAACTACGAAGCCTAAGCTTTCTCATGGCTTTATGCTCGCGCTTTTCGGATAATTAAATGTGTTTTCGATCTAGTGCATACACGAAAATATTATAAATTTAGTACGTTTTTAATTCTCAAAACTAACGGAAAATAGAAAGATTGCTTTTCTAAAATATAGTTTATTTTTAGGACGCCCCCAAAATCAGCTTTAAAATGATCAATACTATGAATTTTTTCATCATAAGGATTAGTCCCTCCCATATCTAGTAATTCATATTTTTCTCGTTTTGCCCATTCAATTATTTTAAAATTTAACAAATGATTAGCTCGCAGCCTATAACCTTCTGGTAACGATCCTGAACTAAATGCATTTATTTTTTTATCATAGCCAATAAATAAATACGCAGATATGGGATTTGATTTATAATAAGCGATAGCAGATACTATTTGTCCCGTATTAATAAATTCTTCATAAAGATGTTCCCACCATTCTAATCCCGGTACATCATATCTTCTTTCTTTAGAACATTCTTCTATTACGTTATACGCTTTTTTTATATTTAATTTATCAGTATTGATTTCAATAATTACGTTATTTTTCTCTGCATTTTTAATACTTTTGCGCATACTTTTATGCATATTATCAGTAATATATTCTATATCATTACTTAGATTAATATAATATGTATAATTTTCTTTTAAATTAATGTTTTTAAAATTAACCTTATAATTAGTAAATATGTTGAAATTAAGATTATTTTCTCGCATGATATTATTTAAAAAAA
>MEZF01000101.1:839-8595 GCA_001774245.1 Candidatus Bathyarchaeota archaeon RBG_13_52_12 | reverse complement strand
ATCGCTTCCGAGCTGGTAGCCGAAGAACCTCTCAGGAGAGATTACATTCTTAACCATAACAACCTCAACTCAAAGTTAAACATGCGTCTTAAAAATTTTACCAGACAAGCACGCGACAACATTTTTTACAGTCAGTCTAACCGGAGACACCTGTATTCGACTTGAAAAAGGAGAAGGGTTACCTACTTTACCAGCTTCGCCCAATTCGTGATCAGCGGTGTCATGTACTCGATCATCTTCCGCACAGCGTCGACCTCGATGAATTCATTAGGCGCGTGGATCCGCCCGCCATAGCCGGGTGCCGCGGTAACGATCGGGATCCCCAGCCTCTTCGTGAACAAGTACTCGGGTGCCGAGCCCTGCGCCAACGTCATCGTGTACGACTTCATCCCCATGTCCACGAACGCCTGATTAGCAGCCCTCGCGATGTGAGCGTCTGGCGGGGTCTTGCTCCAGTCATAGTTGTGGTATAGTTTGATGTCGACCAACTCCTTGAATCCCTTCTCCTCAAGATGCCTCATAAACCGGTTCAGAGTGCCCTCCGGCGTCATGTTGGGGACCAGCCTGAAGTCCATCTTCAGCTTCACCTCCGCCGGTGTGATCGTCTTCGTACCCTCACCCGTGTATCCGCCAATGACCCCGTCTACGTTGATAGCGGGCTTGTAGAACACCTCGATATAGGCGTCACGGCCAGTCTTCCTGGTCCTCTTTATCCCGTATGAAGTAATGACTTCGTTGAGGTCGAAAGCCTCCATGAGCTCCGGGAGGTACTTGAGGTCATCCGGCTCCGGGGTGACCACGTCGTCGTAGAGCCAATCGGCTACGATGTTCCCGTCCTTGTCCTTCAGTGAGGCGACGAGGTTGGAGGCGATCTCGAGAGGGTTATGGTGCAGCTGGACGTAACTACCGTGGGCATCGTACTGTGAGACATTGATCTTTAGCTCAGCGTATATAATGCCCTTCTTCCCCAGCATGATCTGGGGCTTTCCCTTCGTACCCTCCGTAGGCATCATGAAGTACCCGGACTGCGCCTTCCTTAGCTCATCCCCCTTGTCCTCTATGAGGCTAACCATGCTCCGACTCCCCGTCTCCTCCTCCCCCTCCAGGACGAAGATGAGGTTTACTGGCAGCTTTCCCGATGCGTCCCTAAGAACCTCAACCCCGAGCAACATACACATCAGGGGCGCCTTCGTGTTAAGCGCCCCCCTATTGATGATCCTGTCCCCCACGATCTCAGCTCCGAAAGGTGGAGAGACCCACTCACTCAATGGCTCTACCGTCAGGACGTCGTACATATTATACAGAACCAGCGTCCTGTCCGAGCCATTGTCCATGTGACCATAGACGATCGGGTTACCCCCATACCTCAACAGGGTAGCCTCACATCCGAACCTCTCATGTAGGAAATCCCTGAGGAAGCGGGCAGTCTCCTCGATGCCCTCACCAGTCGGGGATATGCTCGGCATCCTCAGGAAGCCCCTAACCTCATTGAGGTACCCCTCCCACCTATCCGCGATTAATGACTGCGTCTTGCTCAACAAATCGTCCACCGAAATAGTCTCGCTCGTGCGCTAGTGTATAACTTTTCTATTGTTTTGTTGAGAACGATTTTCTAAAAATTTAGATATCCTGGAGACTATAAAGCATGACAAATATTCTCTTGAAAATTCAATTTCCTTGCCTTCGATGTAAGACGAGTAAATGTGCAGGGCTTCCTCGTCACCGATTTTTTCCAGTGTTTTCATTATATCGGCTTTGCTAATACTATTTGATCCGTTAATGATGGCCTCAAATCTTGCCGTTTCTCCCGCGGATAGTAGTAACAATTCAGGATTATCTTTAAACCTCTGAGGTGCCCGAATAAGTTGCTCCGCTCTCGCGCTTTGTAGCGTTTTCTTATCGTATGAGGGGAGGATGTCAGAAATGTCTTCACCATATACTACTTTATGGTTTTTGAGAAAGTCTTCCTGATAGAATGTTAAGAATTTTAGAGGATTTTTCTGTTTCAAAGGTTCCCGTAGATCATTAATATTTACACAAGGCAGGTCAACCAACTTATACTTAATACCTTGAGTGCATTCTTTTAGGATCTCAATAAGCTTGGGAATTGATTCCTCGGCAGAGTCACTAAACACTGCAAAGAAGTCAATGTCGCTTACTCCCTCGATAAAGTCTCCCCTAACATATGACCCGAAGAGAATAAGTGAGTATAATCTCTTGGCAAGTGTCTCGTTATTTCCTATTCTGTTTTTTATGCAATCAAAGATGCTCAAGTAATTCTCTAACTTCAATGCTTTTTACCATAATATCTTTTACTGTAATTGTCACGCGCGTGGCTAACTATTCGGGATCAAGAGAGATGAAAACACAACTTTCGCGTGAGCGTTGAACAATATGGAGAGTCTTCGGTCGCTGATGATATTGAGCAGGTGTTTGACGAGCCATGCCTTGAAGATGCTTAGTTTGTATAGCCTTCTTCCGTGTCCTTCTTGATGATAGTTGAAGGCTAGATCTGTTTGGATCTCTTATTTTTTAGGGGAAATAAGCACGCGCATAACATTCAACCCCCATTAAATGAAGAGCGGGTTTAAATTCTATGACAAATATTGAAACAGCAAATTGTAAGAAAATCTTATATATTTTTGAGAGTAATCCTGTTTATTGGAGATAACTTGGTATTAATACTTGCAGGTAGATTAGTGAGTCTTGTAGCGCTAATAATCCTCGTAGGTGCGATTCTCTATTATATCCAACGAGCCATGAGCGGTAAAATACCAAAACTGAGGCGTCTGCCCGCAGTAGATGTCATACAGGAAATCGTGGGTCGATGCGTGGAGATGGGTCGGCCTGTATGGTACCTTTTTGGTAGTACTGATATGACCACTCCAAGCATCCTTGCACCGACAGTCGCAGCCTTCCAAACACTTTCCTACACCGCAAGAATTGCCGCTAGGCTGGGTGCTAAACTATTCGTGCCTTTAAACCAAGGTCTAGCATACACTATGGCAAGCGACATCGTGAGAGAGGCTTACGTAGCGGAGAATAAGCTGGAGGATTTCGATCCACTTAAAACCGTTATGTATCTTCCATCCGGCGCAGACCGAATGTATATCATAAACCACATGTGGGAGGAGCAGGTCGCAGGGGCGTTCTTCCTTGGAAGCTGGTACCACGAGGCTGTCATCTACACCGAGAATGCCGCGAGAGAAGGGGCAGTCATGTTAGGTGGAACAGATACAACCCACAACATTCCATTCCTAGTCGCCATATGCGACTACAGTGTCATCGGTGAGGAGCTGTATGCCCTAGGGGCTTATGTGTCACAGGATGCACTCCAGTCCTCTTCGCTCGCAGGTCAAGACATAGGCAAATACTTGGCGATTATAGCGATACTCATTGGGGCTATCCTAGTCACTGCTGGGATCAGCCTTACAGAGTTTTTCAAGTTGGGGTGGTGAGATGAATGTCTGATAGATTAACAAAAATAAGTCTCCCGATATGGCTCACGGCTATATTCGGCATCCTTATGATCATTGAGTTCTTCTTTTCCGTGCCTCAGATTGTTACTGATACGAATGTGAAGTTGAGGTCCTGGGTGACCATCGTCTCGGCGGCGGCACTTATTCTTGGTACCTTCATACTCACTATAGCTCACGTCAAGAGGGCATATGAAAGGAAGCCTGGATGGTACTACAGCCTCATCTACATTGGCGCATTTGCTGTGGCTGGCGCTTTAGGACTGATCAGCGTAAGGGAGACTAATTTCATGTGGATATTCAACAACATGACGTCTCCGATCGGAGCCGCATTGTATTCTTTAACAGCATTCACCATCACATCGGCTGCCTTTAGAGTCTTCAGGGCCAGGAACTGGAAAGCTTCTGTAATGTTGGTCTGCGGTTTCATCGTGTTGATGATGCTTCTCCCAGTGGGAGGTGCGATATTCCCGCCGATAGTGCCTATTGGTGAGTGGATCAGATCCTTCCCCAGTTCAGCCGGCTTCAGGGGGATGATCATCGGCATTTCCCTTGGTACAATTGGTCTGGGTGTGAGGATTTTCCTCGGCAGGCAGAAGGAGCACCTTGGCATCAGGGAGGAGAAGAAGGAGGCTTCATGATATGAGCGTAATAAAGAAAATACTCAACATGGATCAAAGGATCATCTATCTCGGGCTGTTCATTGCGCTGGCCTTCCCAATCCTGAGCCCAGTAATTGTGCCCGTGGTAATTCAGGACTACTCAACACAGGCTTTTAACTTCGCGAAAGCTATACCAGATGGCTCCTATGTTCTCATCGAAGGAGGTAACGCGGCGGCAACTCATCCACAGTGTGGTCCAGGTTTAACTGCTAATATCTATCACCTGTTAACGAAGAATTGTAAGCTCGTGTTTTTTAGCATCACAGCTGAACCAGCCTATTGGACACAGGTTGAGATCGATGACGCGATAGCGAAATTGCCAGCGTCAGTAGCCAAAGAAAAAGGCGTCAACTGGGTGAACCTTGGGTACCTATCTGGAGGTGAATCGGGTGTAGCAGCTTTAGCCGCTGACATCCGTAGCGTCGTATCCAAAGATCATTTCGGCACGCCGATTGGTGATTTGCCAATGATGAAGGACATCAACAGCGCAAAGGACTTCGCAGCCGTGTTCTGGTGGGGCGGATCCGAGGGAAGCATACCGTACGGTATTCGACAGCTTGTGGGGCCTTATAACCTCCCAATGTCCGGCTCCTGTACCACGAACGAGGTTCCCAACTACAGCCCCTACGTAAGTTCCGGACAGTTGAAGGGCCTCTTTGGCGGCATCCGAGGATCAGCTGAGTACGAGCTTCTTCTCGGGGTCCCTGGACCCGCTCTTGCCCAAGCTATGGCGACGAACATCGGTGGACTATACTTCTTGGGACTGGTACTACTAGGTAACATTCTGTACTTAGTACAGAGGATGCGAGGTGAAAAATGATGGACATGGTATGGTTAGGATTGGTCGTAGGTTCGTTCGTCTCCATCGGGGCCTACACGGTTCTCATTGGGGATAACCCTGTCTCGAAAGTAACTGAGCACCTTTACACGGGGATCCTTGCGGGCTACACCTTGGCGATAAACTGGGACTTCATAATGAAGAACGCTGTCGGGAAGGTTCAGGGCGGACAGTTCGATTTCATCCTACCGATCATCCTGTCTCTGATGCTTTTTGCTCGCTTGAAACCGGAGTGGATTTGGATCTCTAGGTACCCCGTTGCACTGACGGTGGGCGTTGGCATGGGCTTGGCTATGAGGGCATCCGTGCTGTCAGACTTCGTTGGGCAGATCCAAGGTACGTTGCTTCCGATAAACAGCATCAACAACATAGTGATGATCGTCGGAACGATAACCGCGACCGCCTACTTCCTCTTCACCAGGGAAAACAAAGGTCCATACAAATACGTCAATCAGACCGGCTTGTTATTCCTACTGGTGGCCTTCGGCGTCACATATGGATCGACCGCTTCCTTCAGGTTCGAACTTGTGATTGGACGCCTCGTCGACATGTTAAGGCCGGACGTCGCATTGTACACCTACGGATTTCTGGCGCTTGTAGCAATCATCCTAATCTACGGATATACGACAAAGAAGATCCCATGGTACAAGAGTAGGTAGCACTCTGTTCTCTCCTCTTTTTTATATAACTGAGTAGTTTATACTATTTATGTCGCCAAATCTGGGTTTTCTCAGGTAATCAAATAAACTTAAACTATAGAAGAAATGGGGTGGAGAAGTCGCGATGTGGGAAGAGCCTGACCCAGAGAAACAAGAGGCGATCATCAAGCATATGGCTGAAATCATCTACAAATACGATATGGATCTGGGCGCCATCTTCCTCCTCGAGGCCATAAAGCCCTTTGCCTCCGTTGGGAGCCAGTTGACACGCTTCATGGTCGCGCCTTTCATCCCATTCGTGGGAGAGAAAAGCATTCCATATCTTGCCACATTCGAAAACAAGGAAAACGTCGAGAAGCTCATCAGGCTGATCGAGGATCGTTCAAGAGAAGAGGAGAGGAAGAAGAAGGAAGAAGAAAAAAAGGCTGAGGCAACTCCTAAAAAGGGCTGGAAACGCTTCCTTCCTTTCTGAGATCTCCTCCTCGTACAGTGCTCTGTGCTCGTGAAGTCGATGCAAATTTTGAGGTAAAAATTGCGCACATATTAAAGGAGGCTTTCAGCACGTGCGTTATACTGCTCAATGATTTCAGGCTGGTGCTTGACTCTCTCCATGTTCTTGGCTACAAATTCATCGTATAGCTCCCCTAGGCTGGGCAGGAGCTCAACAAGGCCTTTGCGGTAACTCGCACCCTTAGTCTGGGCCTCTCCGCAGCTGGGAGAACAGGGGAAGAAGTATCCGATTGAATATGTGAAGGGGTCCACGGCTCCCCTCTCCTCTGCTTCTTTAAGTTGCTGGGAGGCTCTGGCTTCCACATTTCTTCCATCTCCCCGATCAGAGGAGTATGCCTCGACGCAGCAGTCCGGGTAACCCAGGATTTTGCCGACTTCCTTCAGCCATGAAGCCCTGAACTCTTCCGGGTATACGAATCTCGCCTTATCCATCCCTGGCTTCACGCTGGCCCTCGCCTCGACCCTATACCTCTCCCGGTCCTTCATAAGCTGGCTAAGCCTCTTTCCGATGTCATTATCCCTGAATATGTACAGCTCCTCCACTGTGGGCCTGACACTCATCGTTATACTTCTGAGCTCCAGCTGCTTGATCCAGAACTTGTGGGACTTATACTGCTCGGAGCCCTTCACATTCTCCTCGTAGGCGATCCTCATCTCCTTCTTCAAAGCATCGATCAGCCGCAGCTTCTTTTTGGGGTCTTGTTCTGAGCGGAGTCCTCCAAGCTTCGGGAACACCTGTTCATCTATCGCGCTACCAATGGCATTGGCATCTGGTAACTCCGCCGGAAGCGTCATCAACGAGCACGGCCTCAGGCCCAGGCTGACCAAGAGGAAGTTCTCAATCTTGATTCGAGGAAGTATGTGGCTGTCCTCTAGGAATTTGTTAAGCCATACCTCACCTACCAATTCGAGAGGCCACCTCGGTTAAACAGCTATACGCCCGAGTCTTAAAATGTTAAGGTACTTTACAACTGAAATAAATGATGGCTAGGCACATCGCGCGCGACGTGTGATAAAAATGCATAATTAACTACTCCTTTTTTTAAAAAGGGGTGGATTAGAGTAGGTTGTTAAAGAGCAGTTTGAAGGTTCCGTGGGTTTGCCCTCTGTGCTGGGACCAGCCCCCCATGAGAACGACTTTACCCTTCCCGTGCTTGGCCACCACAACCGCAGCCTTGTTCGCGATCTTCGCCTCGCCAACGAGCCAACCGCTCTGCATTATTTTCCTCTCAGGATATTGGGTGACAATCTCGTAGTTCTCGTTGAACTCCGATGGGAGCACGTCAAAGGCGGGGCTGTTCCAGAAGACCGACAAGGCATTCTCAGGCATTCCGTATGCTAACGGATGGCAATTACTCACCTTAACTCTTAGAGTAGAACCGGGGCAGAAGAAGTCCTTTGGCATAACATCTTTCAAAACGTTTTTTACTTTAAGGCCAAGTTTCTCGATCGCGAAATCGCACGCCGCGTTCATCGCTACCAAGGTGCCGCCGGATTCGACGAACTTCTTTATGGCCTCGACGCCCTCAACGCCTATACCACTCCTGTACTCCAGCGGGAAGTTTGGCATATAGCCATGGAACCGATGTTTGGTGAAGTACTCGTCGAGTT
>MEZF01000101.1:0-737 GCA_001774245.1 Candidatus Bathyarchaeota archaeon RBG_13_52_12 | reverse complement strand
ATGGGAACTTGAATTGCTCCAGTAGCCAGCGGGTCCAACCCTCATCTATGTTGCCACCCCAATAGCGTTGATACAATGCAACCCTTGGAGGCTTAACCTCCTTAGAACCCTCAACTTTCTTTTTGAGGCTGTAGAAGTCCACACCGGTCTCCTTAGCGATCTCCTTTAGGGTCTTTTCCGAGCCGGTTGGGGCGATGAAAGACCCCGGAGCGAAAACCTTTCCCCCCACCTCAACGCATTCTTCGACCCTTGTTATCTTAAGGCCCTTGTCGATCAGGGTATTGGTGGCCTTGAAGCTGTCGTTGAGCCTAGAGTCGAAGATATACCCGAGCTTCGACTTGCCCACGACTTTTCCAGCTGGTGTCATGTGCTCCGTCACCTTCTCTAGCTCCACTTCAGGGCAGCTGTTCAATGGATCTGCGCAGACTCCCATAAACTCGGCCAGTGTGTCAGTCGCCATGTCCTGCGGTCGACTTGGTGTGCCGTCCGCCTCCCTTGTCCAGGAGTCGTCTGGGTAGATCGTCCTGCCGAGTAGCGTCTTTATGACGCCCATCTTCGGCTGGTCAAGGAGGACCACATAAGATCCTGCTGGATAGGCGAAGCCCTCGACGACGAAGTCGGCTTTCGCCCTCATTATCTCTATACCCTGAACCAGCAGCTTGTCAATTAGCTTCTCAGCAGTCAGCGGGTCGTGATGGTACGATGAGATGACGTAGGCCTTGGGGATTCCCTCCTTG
>MEZF01000100.1:20776-22159 GCA_001774245.1 Candidatus Bathyarchaeota archaeon RBG_13_52_12 | reverse complement strand
TGTACCGAGCTTGACTGACACTCCTCCATTTCCACCGAATACCCTGTCAACAAAAAGGTAGCTTAAAGCCCCGAAGACGTTTCTCACTAAAAACACTAGGAAGATGAGCGAGCTGGGAAAGTTAGCCTTCATCAGCAGGAATATGGAGAGTGTTGTGAATGCGTTAGACGCAGCGAATGCGAAGATGGCTCTACCGATACCGAAGAGCTTCATGTTGGCAACTCTGCCGAATTTCCAAGCCCCGTCTAAATCGGGGGTCAATGAGCCGTCGCCAGATAGGTGGTAGGATAGGTCTTCAATATTGCCAACCATCCTGTCGAATCGGTCGAGATTACGTTCGATGTAGAGGGGGGAGTCTCTGATTGTGAGTAGTCCAATTACAAAGGAGGATAAGATAAGTGGGGCGGAGATGGTTAATAGGAACTGATACCCGGTTGCTCCAACTAATACTGTGCATAGACCGAGCCCAAGCACTGCCCCCAGACTCTCAACGAAGCTTTGATTAGCTATGATCGCGCCTCTCCTGCTTCTTTCGAAGGATTCTGCAATCAGTATGCTTGTGGATGGGCCTTTGAGATAGCCTGCTAGTTCGAGTCCAATGTAAAGGATTTGGAAGAGAAGTATGCTTGTAATGGCTGACATGAAGTAGAGCAGTATGGCGCTTGTGATTAACGAGAGCAATATGAATGGCTTAGAGGCTCTCGTCCTATCGGGCAGTGATCCGAGGAGTATGGAGGCGGGGATGAGAAGCGCTGAGGCTGCAAAGGTCATCACTCCTATGTCGATTAGAGTCGCTTCTAAGCTCTGAATCATGTAGATTGGTATCAGGGTACCGATGATCCCCTGTGCGATGCCGTTTGGCAGGAAGGTTAGATAGAAGAAGAGTTGACTTTTCTGTTCCATGATCTCGGTCTCGGTCAAGTCCATTTTCCATGTTTTTTCTTTGTGATTATAATGCTTATCCGAAGAATGATTTTACTTGATACCCTCAGTACACTGTGCCCCTTTTTAATAGGTTGCGGGATGAGCCCATATTCTTACGTTCTTTAAGTCATCAATGATGGCTGTCGCGCGCATATGAAAACGCTATTAGTGGTTAATTCTGTGCTAAGGCCCACTAATCCCGAAACACACTTAAGTTGTTAAACCCCCAAGCAGATCCGTATACTAACCGTGGGCATTAGAGACCGCATCCCCCCTGCTTTAGTGCTTCTACTGCTCGCACCCGCTATTGGTGAACTCCTATCAGGTAGCTCGCCGCCTGCAGAATACTTTACCCCGTTCAGCCTCGTCGTACTGACCGCGCTCTACGGCGGCGGAGCCCTCTTAGCCAGGGAGATCAAGATTCGTTGGAGAAAGGGAGTCGGATCCCTGCTTCTCCTC